>JAUZOL010000012.1 GCA_030706455.1 Bacteroidota bacterium | reverse complement strand
CAGCCAATACTGGTACCATTTCGATTCTACTTCGGAGGGGTTGTATTTACTTGCTAATTCCATAAAAGTTAAGCGATTATTAGTGAACAAGATAACCTTTCGGTTTTGACCTGCAAAATTACAAAAAATATCCGAGGAAAACGTGCCAATATGCCAATATGCTAATGTGCCAATAAAGGGAAACCACCACAAAACTGCCCGTTGAAAACTCCGACAGAAAACTTATGTTTTATATTAAAAAAAGTTTTTATATTTACAACCATGTAGTTTGTTGGGGATATGCAGAAAAGAGACTAGCTGATATATAATTACATTCAAATGACTAACTGATATTTAACCCAAAATAAACCACTTCGGATCATTTACATATACGCAACAAACTAAGTTGAAAATATACGAATGTTCGTATATTAAACGTTGGGCACAATAATATGAAACAACTTGCAAATTTAAACTGACATAAAATGATTCCGATTTTTTTGAGTTATCCGAGACCCTTTAATAAAAAACAAAAAGACTTCATTGAAGAAATTGAAAAATATCTAAACGGAAGAGGAATTGAGCCTAGAACATTAGGCGTTTCTGACTATAATCTCAAAGAACCATTAACTGCAATTAGAAGAATAATCTTAGAGTCAAATGGACTTCTGACTATTGCGTTTCGAAGAGCAAAAATTGCTAAAGGAGTAAGTAAACCTAACAGTGACATTGGCGAAAAAGAATACTCGATTGATGATACTTGGTTGACAAGTCCGTATTGCCAGATTGAACCTGCAATGGCTTTTCAAGTTGGGTTACCTGTTTTAATTTTAAGAGAAAATGGCGTTATCGCTGATGGAATACTTGAGAAAGGTGTAATTGGCACATACATGCCTGAGTTTGATTTGGATAACAATATGATGGATTATCTGAAATCACCAGAATGGATTCAAATCATTGCAGAATGGGAAGGTTATGTTCGAAATGTTGTGCAGACTAAAGGACAACCTCCAAAATTATACTAAAAATACTGTACCCAATCGAGTAGACTGTCCTGCCAGCTTCGGCTGGCAGAGGGAGACTCTCTCATCACTGTTTCTCACCCATCGAATTTGCCCCTATGGTGGAAAAATTACAAATTCCTCTAATTTTAAAATACACATATGACTTTTGAAGATGTATTCAGCAACCTACTGTTAATTTTACCGAAAAAAATTCCCTCGAACAGCACTTACAGAAGTTTTTTATTTGAATTATTTGATGAATACTTAAAGCTTATTGCGTCAATTAGTCCTAAAAAAATCAGCATTGATGGAATGGCAAATCCAACAGATTTTAGTTCCGTCTTAAAAAAACAAGAACAGCTAATTTCAGGATTAAAAAAAGCATTAGATCTTTACTTTAATGGACAACCTTCCAATGCTTATAAGACATTCTCTCAAACCATGGAATATAGGACTGCTGCATACAAAAGAATTCTAAACATTTGCACACTAAATAAACAAGAAAATTTCTATCGTCTTAGAATTAAAGAGGATAATTTTCCGCTATGTTCCGAAGATATGTTTCATATTCCATTTGAAAAACGAGGTAATGTTGCAACTCAAAGATATAGCATACCTGGGTTTCCTTCTCTTTACTTAGCTAAAACATTATACGTGGCATGGGAAGAACTAAACAGACCCAGTATCGATAGTTTTCAAGCTATCAGATTAGTTTCTCAAAAGGACATAAAATTATTAGATTTAACAGCAAATGATTGGGGAACAAACAATAATAACAATAACGCATATAAGTATTTAATGACTTGGCCTTTAATCGCTTCTTGTGCTATTAAAGTAAAAGACTCCCATGATCAGTTCAAACCCGAATATATTTTACCACAGCTTCTACTTCAATGGGTAAGAAACAATAAAGAAATTGACGGCATCAAATATGCTTCAAGTCATATTGAAACTCAAAAATTAAAATTATGCGGAGATCTATATAACATTGTACTTCCTGTACATGAAAACAAGGAAAAAGGTCATTGCAAAAAACTATTAGATTTCTTTCAAGTTACCGAAGCTATATCGTGGCAATTATTGCA
The DNA here is from genome assembly GCA_030706455.1 of Bacteroidota bacterium. Classification (GTDB taxonomy): domain Bacteria; phylum Bacteroidota; class Bacteroidia; order Bacteroidales; family Paludibacteraceae; genus Microbacter. Next base: position 38,562 of record JAUZOL010000012.1, on the reverse strand, counting down.
ATTTGCGCAAGGTTCCGCTGTAATCTTAAAATCACAAAATGACCCCATAAACAAAAGAGTTCCTGATATTGAACTCATTAAAGGAATAAAATTTCAATATAATTCTTCAATTTTAGGGGATATAGAAAAATTCTTAGACAATCAACCTTGTCATAAAATAAATAAAGCTTACTCGACCTCATCAGATTTGTAATCTCTAGTAATCGAAAGATTTTACGTCCCGTCGGATTTGCAATCCGACGACGGAATGGAGCATAGGGATCTAAGATCCCACAAAAAAGAATACAACAGAGACGTTTATGAACATTCAACACAGGATAAATGGGCAAGTTTACTTTATTACCACAACCGTCGTTGATTGGATCGATCTGTTTACCCGTCCGGTATATAAGCATGTTACATTGGAGTCTTTGAATTACTGCATACAAAACAAAGGAATAGAAATATACGCCTGGGTATTGATGACGAATCACCTTCATTTGTTGGCTGGAATAACCGGACAAAACTCCGTGTCTGACATCATGCGAGACTTCAAAAAATACACCAGTAAGAAACTGATCGACACTTTGCAACACGAAGTAACGGAAAGCCGTATGGAATGGATGCTTGACAGGTTTGAATTTAGCGGTCGCAACGATAAAAAGATAAAGAATTTCAGATTCTGGCAGGAAGGAACAGACATTCAGGAGGTTTTCTTAAACGATTATTTCGAACAAAAAATGGAGTATATACACAACAATCCCGTGAAGGCAGAAATCGTAAACTTACCTCACGAATATCGGTATAGTTCGGCGATAGATTACGCCGGTGGAAAAGGATTGCTGCCCGTAGTTGTGGTATAAGTCAATCGGACAGCAATGAGCTTCTCTGATTTTCGATTTTCTATGCTCCCAGCTTCGCCGGATTACAAATCCTAATACTCTTTGCCGTCGTCGGATTGCAAATCCGACGAGACAGGTAGATTTTATTTACCATAATTCTGATAATAATTATGATTAGTGCCAATACATTATTTCATTTTACTAAGAAGCAATATCTGTTAAATATTTTGGAAGGATGTGCTTTTAATCCGAGGTATTGTTTTGAGGATATTGCGACAAAAGATATTTCATTAAATACTGAACCTGATTTAGGTGTTCCAATGGTTTGTTTTTGTGATATACCATTATCACAAATTAAGGAACATATTAATACTTATGGTAGCTATGGGATTGGATTAACAAAAAAATGGGGAATGGCAAATGGGCTAAGTCCATTGCAGTACACTTATTATAATTCAATAACTGCTAAAACATTTCAAGAAAAAAGAGGATTAATTGATAGTCTTCAGAAAAGTATTACTTTAAAAGAAATGTATATACTTAGGGATTTATATTTATATACACATCTATTTTTAAAACCATATGAAGGAAGAATATTTAGAAATGGTGTATATTCCCCTGAAATAATAAAATTTTATGATGAAAAGGAATGGCGCTATATACCAGATATAAGGTCATTTCTTCCTCTAAACCTTCATGCTGTTGTTGATTATAAGGATTTTGCTAAGGATCCAAAAATATTTGATAATGCACATGATCTACTTGCAAAAAATTGCAGTTTGAAATTTCAAATAAAGGATATTTCTTATCTAATTTTGGAAAGCGAAAATGAGATAGAATTCTTTTTAAATAAAATTGATGAATTGTTCGTTGGGAAATTTGACATGAATGATATTAATAAATTAAAAACTCGAATAATTACAAAGACTCAGATTAATAATGATTTATAATCAACTACACCCAACAACTGGTCATAAAACATGCCGATTTCAGTGGGTTTTCAAGCGTTTCTCCCGTCCCGTCGGATTTGCAATCACGAGTGGTCGAAAGAAGAGAATTAATAGAAAAATAACATTTTCCTGACGTCAGGAAAACGATCCCGTCCCATCAAACTACACTTAAAAATCAGCGATGGCTAAATCCGACGGAACAAGCCTATCCACTATTTTGAAGCAATACAATAAAAGCATATATTTGCGAAAATTAATTCAAAAAATTATATGCGTTTTTTTACCCTGCTATTTCTCCAAATTCTCTTTTGTGCCTCGCTTTTCGGCCAATCCGACTCGTTGTTTATAAAACCTCAAATGCAGGAGCCGAGCAGGTCGGAACTGATCTCCAAATACAGAAATATACTGCTGGACAATATCATTGCCAACGATAAAGTAAAAACACGGGAGAACTTCTATTACATCCTTCAACAACTGGACGATAACAATTACATCGCCCTGTATCAGACAGAGAAATGGATGATTGCCTATCTGTTGAACGACTTTCATTTTATCATTTCCGATATTACCAACAGCGATTCGACCAGTATGGTCAATCGGAAGAACGCCGTTTTTCCAGGCAGAGACCAGCTGTACATGCAGTTAAGCAAACGGCTTTTGGCACAAAAAGAGATCTTGGATAGCCAAATCAGCAATGCACCCGACCTGTCGGATCGGGACAAAGGATTTGTACAACTGATATTGAAAGCGCTAGTGACTCCCAACGACGGACACTACGAGCAGACACTCAACCTGGCATCGACCAAATACCTGAACCAATATCCGGGAAGCATCTATGACGGCTACGTTAGAAACGTGCTCCGCTACCAGTATATTCCCAAAGGATTTTCGCTGGGAGTTGAATTTTACAGCGGCGCTTCCATCCTGAATCCTGCCTTGCGAAAAGGATTTGCAAGCGGAGGTATTTTCGGTTTCGGCTTTATCTGGGGAATTGACAAAGTTCAGATCAACACACGGGCTTGTATCGTTTTCAGCACATTGCACACCGACTTCCCTTTTGCAAGCACCACTTGGGCAACCGGAGCAAGCGCGCAACTGTTTCTTCCTGAAATATCGGTCAGTTATCCAATCGAGTTAGGCAAAAAGTTCGTACTGTCACCTATCGCGGGAATCAGTTGGTTTTCTGCATCGCCTCCGCAAGACGACATCGATAAAAACAGCAGCCTTAAAAATGTGGAAATAAATTCGCAGGCAGCACCTTGCTTTGGGTTCGAGATTGGTCGTGAGTTTTCTAGCTATTTCTCGCCGGACGATTATCCCAACAAATACAAAAGAGGATATTATTCTTATCACCTCCGGTATACTGTCCAACAAACCCGGTTTTCATCCCGTTACGATTCCATGAACGGCGTAATACACACCATCGCGCTCTGTATCAAATTAGGGTATGGCGGTGCAAAAAGAGTGTATTGAGAACGCCCTGCTCCAACAGCGTTGAAGCAGGCTGCAAATCGGACGAGACGGAATTAAAAAACATCACCTAAACTCTTCCGCCTTTTTACCCGCGTAAATCTTTTCGATATCAGACGCTTTGAACGTGGCTTTGCTACGCGAAAGCTCCGGAATATTGTACGAATAGAGAATTTCGTCGTAGTGTGACGGATGCTTTTGCGGCAACACAAAGGGTTTGCGGGCTTTGCCGTTTTTATCCACGTAGGCAAAATAGGGTTTCCCGTATTGTCCGTTGTCGCGTTTGCTGGCAAAAACAAACCAGCGACTGTTGGACGACCAGCTGTGATAGGTATCCGATCGGTTGGAGTTGACGATAGTAAGCGGATTGACGACTCCCGTTTGCAGGTTCATCATCTGCAGATCGGTTTCGCGGTGCCAGATGGGAAAAGTACCATAATCGGCTACCGTGTAGAGAATGTATTTACCGTCGGGCGAAACACGCGGAAAACAGACCGACTTACCGGTAGTGCGGGCATTTACAAGCGTATCTACCGTAGTGCCGAACTGCCGTTTTACAGGATCAAACGCTATACGACACAGACTGTATTTCAATTTTTTCACCTCAGCAGGCAAGGCAACACTTTTGGCTGAGCAAAAGTAAATTGATTTACCGTCGGCAGAAAACACCGGAAACGTTTCAAATACATTCGGGTCGGAAATCAGGGGCGAAGTCAACATGCGATTAGCGTCAAAATCGGCCACCACCAGATCCGAAGCCGTGTCGTACACCTCCATTCGTTTGTTACCCAGAGAGTGAAATTCCGGGATAATGATATTAGTAGAAAAAACCCCGAAACGCCCCGAAGGATGGAAACCACCATACACAGCCGGAGAAATCATGCCCCCGGTTTTCAGTTTCAGCTTCCTCATTTTACCGTCACGGTTCAGAATGGTTCCACCGTCTTTGCCCCGCAAATGGAACATGGTCAGATCTCCCTTTTGGTTGCCATAGATGTGACAGTTCATACAAGAGTTACCCAACTGGTTATTATCGGCCAATATCCGTTCGTCAAAATTTTCGATATTGCGTTCGCAAATCCGTATATCGCTCCACACCTCGTAACCCGGCTCAATCAGCCGGTAACTCAAATAGCTGTCGAGCTTATCTTTTACCACATCCCATGTAAACGGATGGTACGCAATCCATTGTCCGTTAACCCGCACCGTTACCCGCACTGTAAGCTTTCTACCGGCCTCTTTCCCGAGCAAACGTTTCCATGCAGTTTCCGAAAAGCATATTTCATTTGAACCATATGCCTTAATACTGTCCGACTGACCGTTCACCTTCACCTCCATCGCATCCGCATTGTTGCGCAACAGGAAGTTGAGCGGTGCAATGTTATACGGGATCGTCACATCAGCATAATCGGGATAGAGCGGAGGCAAACTATCGGTGTGCGTTACATCCTTCGGCTTGGGAGAGCAGGATGCCAACAGGCCAACACAACACAGGGCAATGTATATAAAACGGATCATTTTCATGGCTATTTAAAGGTTGCGAAGTGATAATAAAACCAGTATGTTTTCCCAAATTGACTCACCAGATAAGCCCTGCCGAGATAATTTTTTTCGTAGAGATTTGTATAGTTGGTAAACTCAGAGAAAAACTCCGGTGCAATCATGTATTTCTTCACCTCTTCGGCCGGCGTCTTGCGTTGTGCCAATCCGATGAGCAACGCCTGAGCGTACACAGATTCGGCCGGTTCGTTCCCGGGCAATTTGTATTTGTTGTAATCGGACATAAAACCGTCGATATCTTTTGCCAGCATATCATAACACAAAAGATAATCCATCGCCAGTTTGTTCTCCTTGTTGCCGTCAAGCAAAAGCCGCAACGAAACTGCCGGATTGACGGCATCGCGCAAGGTATCCGTCTGCGCAACGAACGAACGCTTACGTTGCAACCAGGCTTTGACAGCAGGGCTTTCTCTGCCCGGCAGACGCGCGTCGGCCCACGATTTATACAACCATGTTTTTTGCAACATCCCCAGATATTTCATCACCGCAGTGGTGTCTCCATTCACCATATTAATTTCTGCCAAACGCTTCACCATACGAGCACTCCGGTGGTCGGCTGAAAATATCATACCCAGCAGAGCAGAGTGTTCCGCCATAGTCATATCGCCCAACTGAAACCAGGCTTCGTTGCTGCTCCAGATTGCTAACGGCGACATTTTGGGATTGAGCGGCAGCAATAAACCCAACGGCCCCGGCTGAGACTGGCTCAATAATTTGTCGGGCAAATCGCCCCTCATACCGTGAGAAAGGTTGTAAAAATAGGCTCCCAGGCCCGACTTCTGGTAATCGTTTTCCGTCATCGCAGCCACTTTGTTCCATTGACCCGAAGCGCTCAGCACGTCCAGTTTCAACAGTTTCTCTATCATAAAATCAGGCTGGCTCCAAAATTTATTGGTCGGAATCAGATACGCCTGTTTCACCGTTAAATAGTAAGACTGACGCAATGCGAAAGGCGTACCCAAAGTAACAACAAGACAAACTGACGCCGACAGATAACGACGGGAGCCCAATTCATACAGCAAAATAAAGAGCAATAACGCCCAAATTCCATAACCAAACATCCAGTAAGCAATCACCGCCAGCACCACTCCCGTAAGATAACGGAAACGGGACGGAGTGTGCACAAAAAGCAGAAACAGGGCTATCCCGCCGATAAGGGCGATGGTGGACGACAAACGATAATCGATATCACAATTACGAAGAGCCTCCCATGTCATCACACAAAACGAGAGCAGGATGCGCCGCCAGAACCATACAGTTCTATGCTTCGGTTGGCTTTTAATCCATGTTGACAAGACTTTACCTACAGCCAGATAAAACAGCAGCCCCAAGGCAAGCAGCAACGCGACCAACATTAATGATCCGCCAATTTCAAAGTAAAAGAACTGGGTCAGGAAATCACCAGCAAGAGATGCCAGCCATGCAGGATGATGAAAATAGGAGCAAAGGTATTCCTGCGAATAAAGGAATAGTTGAAGATCGAGCCTGTGAACTAAATGGTATTTGTAAAAGAACTGAAAAAACACAAAGCAGGCTACAGTCCATAGCGCAACCAGAGAAACAGCTATAATTCGGTGTTTTGACTTCATGGCAATTAATGTTGAAATGCAGGCTCGGTCGCCTGATATCTATCATTGACACGGGCAAATGTACAATAAAATTTATTCCTCCATTAATACTTTTTTAGCTACAAATGATACCGATATAATACAAAAAGAGCAGCATCTAATGGTTTTACTATTAAATGCTGCTCTGATTTATATATTTACGACTCCGGTTATTGATGTTTTTCCAACCATTTTGTATAAGCATCCAAAACCTTCTGAGGAGTGTAAGTGTACCAACCGTACCCCACCCGACGCTCGCGGCTCACGTCCGAAAGCTTATAGAGAAACTTACTGTTGCGATCGCAAAACAACGGCCGGTGCGTTTCGAGTTCGTAGTAGCGGGTCCAGATCACAGGAGCCAGTGAATCTTCCACCACAATACGGTCAGTGGTCAAAGTATGATAAATTGACTTTTCGGGAGGAGCAGGTACCGTTTTTACACGAACACCGTGAATTTCGGAGGCTCTGAACCATTCAACCGCACTCTTGACGGAATTAATTATTGCCGGAGATGGATTTTCAAGGCTCATCAGAAACAGCACAATATCGGCACTCTCGGCGTTACAAATGCTGGGTGGCTCGAAGGCACGCGCCCAAGCCGGAGCCAGATCAGTGTTGTCGTGCTGCTGGCACCACGCGGTGAGCACTCCCATATCCACGATCTGACATTTGAGAATACAATCCAATCCTTTCTCAAAAGAGAGTTTTACCTGTTGCCGAACTTTATTATCCAAAAAGGCAAAATCGGAATTGCCGTCTACAATTTTCTTAAACAATTCCATTACCCCGATATATGCTCCGTCGTTAAAAGTGATATACCGACTGTAACGCCCCTGTTCGATAGGAAAATACTGAGGCCATCCGCCATTGGGATACTGAGCTGCAATCAGAAACTCAATTCCTTTAACGGCGGCCTTTTTGTACCGTTCATCCTTCAACAGATTGTATGCCTGTGCAAGGTAATCGACATGGGTATAAGAGGTCGAATTGTCAATGGTGGTATGCAGAATATTTTTCGTACGAATGAGGCTGTCTTTCTGTGCCTGATTAAGAATGGCCTGCATGTCGTAATTTTTCGGCCATCCTCCGTTGTTACGTTGGTACAGCAAAATATTATCGGCAATCTCTTTCACCTGCGACTCTTTGTATCGCGGCTGATCTTTTTTCGGCTGGATAATATTACCCTTATCGGCAATGCCATACCAGTGACGGGTACTATCTCCGAACGGGTTGGTAGAGATTGTTCCCAGCTCCGTTTTCGAGGCCTTCTTTTGAGCCGAAATAAGCATTGCAGTGAGTGTGACCCTCGAGAGACACAGCACCGCCAATCGTTGATAATTAATTGCTTTCAAAACAATAATGGTTTTTTTGTTAGTAAAATATTGAATTTGTTCCTTAACATCACAACTATGAATGGCTTCGGAGCAAAATCAATACATTTTACTTTCTGAATACCATATCCACCCGTCCGAGTTGGGCTCCGGTTTTACCGGCTTGTATAATTTGTACCGGCTTTCCGTCGGCATTTGGCACCTGCTTGTTAATAACCAGATGCGAGTGTCCGCTGCAAATCAAATCGATACAATGCGAATTCTTTGCTATCGTCCAGTCTGAAAATTTAGCATTTTCAGCAACACCAAGGTGCGAAATACAGATTACCACATCGCATTTTTCCTGCTTTTTCAGTTTTTCGGCAACTACATTTGCAGTTTCTTCGGGATTGTGCCAGGTAATTCCTTTGAAATTATAGTCGGCAATAAGGTTAACCGGGCTTATACCCAATCCAAAAATGCCGATTTTCAGGCCGTCCCGTTTGATAATGACATACGGTTGTACCAAACCTTCGAGAGCAGTCCCCTCTACATCGTAATTAGCACAAACAATCGGGAATTTTGCTTTAGACAAATGCTTTGCAAGACTATCAAGACCATTGTCAAACTCATGATTTCCGAGAGTCACCGCATCATACTTCATCGTATTCATGCCCAATACCTCCACATCGCCTTTGAAAAAGTTGAAGAAGATCGTGCCCTGCGAAAAATCTCCATCGTCGACCAGCACCACACACTTGTGATTGGCTCTTACCGTATCGATGATACCCAACCGGCGGGCATATCCGCCTGTTCCATCATCAGCCGGTAAAATCTGACTGTGCGTATCGTTTGTAGTCAACACCACCAACGATTTCTGAACCGAACAAGATGCCAGCACACAGGCTATCACACAAACGATAAAACTACTCTTTATCTTCATAAATCCTCCTGTCTAAAGTTGCGTGAATATGATTGCCCTTTGCAGTTTCCTGCTTTACCCAATTCAGAATGACCGACCGTAAAGAAACAGTAAAAAATTCAGCAGAAGAAGCTTTCGTCAGTTCCTGATAAAAATCATTCCCCTTAGCTATATAATCGTTAGCGACAACCCTGTATGTTTTACTGACATCCAGCGGTTCACCGGCAATAGCTACATTGACAGCTTTCCTGTTTTTGATACCGAAACGGATACCGGCCACAGGACCACCGTGATGTGCGGCAACACTATCGGCCAAAGCCTGTACCCTGTCTCCTTTGAGATCGAGAACCACCAATGCATTTTCAAAAGGCATCAGTTCGTAAATGTGAGCCACTTTTATATCACCCTTGTGAATCGGTTTACGTAAACCACCGGGATTTGTAACCGCAAAATCAACTCTGCCCGTAGAATGCTTCTGTGCATAAGACAACATCACATCTGCAAAGAAGTTACCCAAAAGGCTTTCCGGACGACCGGGAGTCAAATCCTGATCCGTATACCCTATTGCCTCATCAGCAGTTTTGACGGCTATATCCGCATAAGGTTTAACAGCGCTCACCATAACCTGATCCTGAATTGCATCTGCATTCTGATCGACCGGGATATGAGTAGCTCGTAATTGCACAAGCTTAGTCTGGCCGCAACCGAGCACCATCAAGGCACAAGCCAGCAAACCAGCGTTTATAAATTTCCGCATAAGAATGATTTCAAAATTTCAAATTCCAACATTCCTCTGTGTACTGAAGAACTGAGGACTATGATTACTGTTTATCGGGTTTTGCACGCATCGAATCGTAAGCAAGATATCCGATAATAGCACCGTACATCACCAATCCTAGCCACTGAGCGCCAACACTTTCCACCCAGGCTTCGTTCGTTAGATTGATACCGCCAAAACGCAAGGCCGCGCTTACCACTCCCATCAGAGCGCCACCGGCAATAAATCCGGATGCAAGCAACGTTCCTTTTTCAAAACGGGCTTTATTCAATGTTTCGTTTTTCGAACGGGTCGAGACATACCAGGCAACAATACCTCCGACCAGAAGCGGAGCATTCAGTTCCATCGGGATAAACATACCCAACGCAAAAGCCAACGCCGGGATTTTAAAAACGGTCAACACAATAGCGATTAAAGCTCCAATGCCGTACAAAATCCACGGAGCACCGGTGCCAGACATCAACGGTTCGATAACGGCTGCCATTGCATTAGCCTGAGGTGCAACAAGTGCATTCGGCCCGGTAAAACCGTATGTTTTGTTCAGAATCATCATTACCACGCCAACGGTTGCTGCCGACAATGTAGCTCCAAGAAACTTCCATCCCTGCTGTTTTGCAGGTGTGCTACCCAACCAGTAACCAATTTTCAGGTCGGTGATAAAGCCGCCGGCCATCGAAAGAGCCGTACAAACCACACCGCCCATAACTAACGCAGCCACCATTCCGGCAGTGCCTTTCAGTCCGACAGCCACCATCACTACAGAAGCAAGAATAAGTGTCATCAGTGTCATTCCGGAAACGGGGTTTGTGCCTACAATAGCAATCGCATTCGCAGCCACTGTCGTAAACAGGAACGCAATGATCGCAATCACGGCAAGTCCCACCAAAGCGTAGAAAAGGTTGTGAACCACTCCGAAGAAGAAGAATGCAAAAATGGCAATCAGAGCTACAATCACTCCAAAACCAAGAATCTTCATCGACAAATCACGTTGTGTACGCGAAACGGAGGATTTCTCACCCGTATTTTTGCCACCACCGATTTCTTTAGCCGCCAGTCCGACAGCTCCACGAATAATCTCCCAGGAACGGATAATTCCGATAATACCTGCCATAGCGATACCGCCGATACCGATGTGCCGGGCAAAAGTTTTGAATACCTGTTCGGCAGTCATTCCGTCAACACCACCCGGAACCGGAGTATAGGTCGGAGTGAGCCACTGCAAAGTAGTGTCGCCCAACAAAGGCAACAGCGGTACGATTACAAACCATACCAAGGCAGAACCGGCACAAATAATAGCGGCGTAACGTAAACCAACGATATATCCGAGACCTAAAACAGCAGCACCGACATTCAGATTAAACACCAGTTTTATTTTTTGAGCTATCACATCGCCAAAAGGAATGGCACGTGTTGAGAATGTTTCGCTCCAGGCTCCGAAAGTAGCCACAACGAAATCGTAAATACCACCGATTACTCCGGCAAAAATAAGCGGTTTTGCCTGATTACCCCCTTTTGCTCCCGAAACAAGCACCTGCGTGGTAGCTGTAGCTTCAGGGAAAGGATATTTGCCATGTTGTTCGGACACAAAATATTTACGGAAAGGAATCAGGAAAAGGATTCCAAGAAATCCGCCTAAAGCAGAACTGAGGAAAATCTGGAAGAAATCAACCGACAAATCAGGATGCTTTGCCTGTAGAATATACAGAGCCGGCAACGTAAAGATTGCACCGGCCACAATCACACCCGAGTTTGCACCGATTGACTGGATAATCACATTCTCACCCAAAGCATTCTTACGTTTGGTAGCCGTAGAAAGTCCAACGGCAATAATCGCAATAGGTATAGCCGCCTCAAACACCTGTCCGATTTTCAATCCGAGATACGCAGCCGCTGCCGAAAACAGTATTGCCATCAGCAACCCCCATCCCACGGAATAACGACTCACTTCCGGATAAGTCTTTTTAGGACTCATCAGGGGTTCATACTTTTCTCCCGGTTTCAACTCCCGAAAAGCATTTTCGGGCAATCCTGTAATTGGTTCTTGTGTATGTTCCATAAAATTTATTTGATTGTTTTTATTCTCTAACAAAATGAGGCATATCAACTGGCAGTTCGAAAGAAATTTCAATCAGGCCTTTCACCTCTCCGTCTTCGCGCCAGGGCATCTGATGAATGAGTTTTTTCACTCCCTTCTTTTCAATAGTATATACATTACTATCTCCGGTTTCCATCAGGAGGCAAATTTTTTCCCAGGAAGAGCTGTTATGGCAATTTTTCAGATTTTTACCCAACAAATCGCCATATTTTGCAAATTGTTCTGCAGAACGGTTATTGCAGTATACCACAACACCGTTTTTGTCGCACACGGTCACAGCCGCGGCCGTTTCTTTCCAGTAGTCTATCATAATATTCACTTTGCGCGCAAATGTACAAAAAAACGCTTATTCTTTTTGTTTATTTATACGCTCTTTACTACACCGGAAAGCACAAAAAAAGCCGACTCGTAAAAGTCGGCTTCTTATAAATCGTAACATCTGTCTTATAAAAGTGATCCTACCGGGAATCGAACCCAGACCAACAGAACCGGAATCTGTCATTCTATCCATTAAACTATAGGACCAATCGGAGTGCAAAATTACACTTTTTCGTGGATATTCCCACTTACCGGATGCAGATTCTATTCTGTTTTTTACAAGACTTGTCTGTTGTCAAAAAATTACGGACGTAAACTTTTCATTACGAAATCGATAATTTCTTTTTCTCTCTTCTTAGCGAATTCAGGATAATCCATACCATCCCAGTTGAAAATATACTGAGAGAACGAACGGTTGATGAATACCGAGAACAGGAGAGAAAATACGCTAAAGAGTAATTCTTTTGTTTCGATCGGACGAATAATGCCCTGTTCGATAGCCTCTTTGGTTTGTCTTTCGAAGCGGATCAAAATTTCCTGTGGGAAAAGAGAGATCTTACGTTTCAGGAAGTTCAAACGCTGAGGATTGTTCAAAAACTCATTAACGATAAACAAAGGCATTTTAGGACTTGAAATAAACAACTCAAACTGAGCAGCCATCATTTGATGAAGTCTGTCAAGATAAGGTTTTTCGCCGTCCACAGCTTCTGTAAGAACTACAAGCACTTGTTTGTACTTGTTGATAAATACTGTTTCAAAGAGATTCTCTTTAGATCTGAAATAATAATGAACCAAAGCATGGTTCACTTCTGCTTTACGGGCAATTTCTGTGGTTTTTGCTGCACTGAATCCTTTGTCAAGGAAAACTTCTTCAGCAGCCATCAGGATACGATGCTCTGTATTAATTCCCTTCATTGTTGTGTAATTGATTTGGTTAGTTAAAATATAGCACAATTAAAATAAACTCTGTTCAAAACGAATATATTTGTATTCGTATTTTCGAATCAGGTTAAACACCTTACAAAGATAATAGTTAAATCTATTTTTGATTTTTTTTCAAGTAGATTTTACTAGCCGACAAAAATAACAGATATATATCAACAAAACAACAAAAAAAAATATTTTTTTATTTCTATAACACATAAATGTTCAACTAACTTCGATTAAACAATTTTATAATTTCTTTACCATGAGAAGTTCCATAATAATAATCTTTATATTCCTGATTATAACCACACTACCCGACATTGTCCTTTTTGCACGATGGATAAAGCCAACTAAAAAAGAATGGTTGAAGAAGTTACACTGGATTATTTATTCCATTTTTATTGCCGGGATATTGGCTTTACTCTTCATTTTACCTAATATTCAAAACGAAATTTTTCTTGAATTATTCATCTGGTTTAATTGGTTACTCTTAACCATATATATACCAAAATTCCTTTTAACTCTTTTTTTACTGCTAAACGGGGTGATTTTCCACTTTTCCGGCAAAAAGTTTCAAATCGTAACCTACTCAGGGATATTTTTAGCTGTTATCACCTTCTTCGGGTTTGTGTATGGCGCATTCATAGGCCGTTTCGACACGGAGGTAACGCATATCGAAATTAAAAGTTCATCATTGCCAAAAGCATTCAACGGTCTGAAAATTGTACAGCTTTCCGACCTACATATTGGCAGCCTGGGATCCAACAGTTCTTACTGGGCAAAAGCAGTTGATTTATGCAACAGAGAGAACCCCGATTTGGTGGTTATGACGGGAGATATGATGGACAATTTTGCCACAGAACTCAACCCCAAAATAATAAAAACGTTTCGACAACTCAACGCGAACCTGGGGAAATATTCCATTTTGGGCAATCACGACTACGGAGACTATACCAAATGGAAATCTCCGGAAGCAAAAAAAGCAAATCTCGACTCTTTAATAGAAAGAGAGAAACAAATGGGATTCCTGATGCTAATGGATGAACACTTATTCGTACAAAAAGGCCAAGACACGCTGGTTATTGCCGGAGTACAAAACTGGAGCAAACCTCCGTTTCATTGCTACGGGAACCTTGCCAAAGCAATGAAAGGAGCAGATCGTTATCCCTACGTTTTACTTTTATCTCACGACCCGAATCATTGGATGGCGCAAGTTGTCAAATACCCAAATATCCGGCTTATGCTTGCCGGACATACGCATGGTATGCAGTTAGGTATACGCAAATTCGGATTACACTGGTCGCCGGCACAGTGGGTCTTCAAGCAATGGGACGGACTCTACTCGTATAATAATAAATCATTATATGTAAACAGAGGATTAGGCTACCTTGGTATCCCTATGCGATTGGGAATGCCGCCTGAAATAACAGTAATTACCTTAAAAACAAACCAATAAAACAACGTTGATTTGATTGAGCCATCAGTAACAATCCCGCAGTGTGAGTTTATTCTTTAGCTGCATCTCCGTTTTGCAATCCGCAAAAAATGCTCTATCTTTGCACTAATATATAGAAGAAGCGCTACCATTATGATTAATAGGATTTTGCTTCGTATCAAGATCGTCCAGATTGTATTTGCATACTACAAAAGTGGAGAGAAAGACTACGGAGTTGCCGAGAAAGAGTTATTTCACAGTATTGAAAAAACCTACGACCTGTATTATCATTTGTTATTATTGGCCATCGAAGTTACCCGTCATGCGCGTAACAAAATAGATGCCGGATTACAAAAATACAGACCTACGGAGGAAGAGCTCAACCCAAACAGACGTTTTACTGACAACCGTTTCATTGCGCAACTGGAAGCAAACGAAATGTTCGTTGAACGGGTTGAAGAGAAAAATCTTTCATGGATTGACTCGCCCGAAGTGGTGAAATCTTTGTATGACTCGATCATCTCCTCGGAATGCTACAAATCATACATGGAAAATGACACGAATGATTATGCCGCCGACAAAGAGTTGTGGCGCAAAATTTTCCGTAACGAAGTACTGAACAACGAAGCATTAGCAGTTGCTCTCGAAGAACAAAGCATCTATTGGTGTGCCGAAGCTGATTTTGTGATAAGCTTCATCCTGAAGACTATCAAAAAATTCGACGAAAGCAAAGGCGCTACCCAGGCATTGTTACCCATGTACAATCACGATGAGGACAAAAGATTTGCTCAAAAGTTGTTTTTCAATACCATCCGACACGGAGATGAATACAAGGCTCTCATTGAAGAATTTACAAAAAACTGGGAATTAGACCGTATTGCTTACATGGATGTCATCATTATGATGGTAGCTCTCGGTGAGCTAAACGATTTTCCATCCATTCCGGTCAATGTTACACTAAACGAGTACATTGAAATAGCTAAACAATACAGCACTGACAAAAGCGGAACTTTCGTAAACGGAGTTCTCGACAAAATAGTATCCCATCTTAAAAAAGAGGGAACTCTCATGAAAGCAAACTGATTATTGCATTAAACAAAACATAATCCAAATTAAATTCTAATTATGAACACATTAGCTCTTATCTTACAAGCTCCTGCCGGGCAACCGGGCGGCATGGCCAACTACTCCGGTATCATCATGATTGTGTTATTATTTGTCGTTTTCTATTTCTTCATGATTCGTCCGCAATCAAAACGTCAGAAAGAAATCAGAAATTTTCGTGCAGCAATGAAAGTTGGCGACAAAGTGATCACTTCGGGTGGTATCTATGGCCGCATCAAAGAAATCAGCGACGATACAATTCTTTTGGAAGTTGATGAAAACGTACGTATCCGCGTAGACAAAAACTCAGTTTTTGCTACTGCTGCCGATACCCAACAGAAATAACATCGGACCAATATGTCTGCTAAAAAACCCATACGGCAGATAAAACGCTTAAGTAAAAAGGCAAGAGCTCCTTTCCCAACGAAAGAGGCTTTTGTCTTTTTGTCTTTTCTGATTTTTTCAACACTACTTTGGTTCCTCTATAAGGTCAGCCATGTACAGGAGCTTAAAGTCAAAGTTCCAATCGAATATGTTGGCATCCCAAACAACGTGGAACTCGTTGGCAAACTCCCCAAAACCCTCACTGTACAATTTAAGGATAAAGGGTCGGCTCTTTTTACTTACATTCTTAAACAGGAATTACCTCCTTTCAAAGTCGACCTGACAGGTCAATTCAAAGGAACGGGACGTTTTTCACTCCCTACCAACCAATACGAAGGACAGATATTCTACAAGCTAAAGCCCACTGCGACACAAATACATATCGCTCCCGATTCGTTGATTATCAACTACTATTCTTTATACAAGAAGGTTGTTCCTGTTCGGTTTTACGGTTTCATTCAACCGGCGCAGCAATTCATAATCACACACGGCATTTCGGTTTCTCCGGCATTTCTGGAAGTATATGGCAACAAGCAGAATCTCGATACACTCAAAGCCATTTACACGGAACCGATCCGCCTGAAAGACGTCAAAGATTCCCTTAATTCGGAATTCTACCTCAGAGTACCCCGGGGCATACATCTTTCACAACCCAGAGTAAGAGTACATGCAGCGGTAGAACCATTTACCGAAAAAACACTGGAAGTTCCGGTAACCAGCATCAACTTACCCGATCAATATTTATTGCGAACTTTCCCTGCTACCGTTAAAGTAATTTGTCTGGTTGGCATATCACATTTCAAGACACTGACGTCCGAAAGCATTCAGGCAGTTATCAACTACAATACACTATCCAGGATCAACGCCGGAAAAGCCAGAGTTCAAGTCTTTTCGACGTCATCCGATCTTATCCGGTATCACGTATCGCCCGAAACGGTAGATTTTCTTCTTGAAATAAAAAAATAATCATGGTTATTGTTGGAATTACAGGAGGAATTGGATCTGGGAAATCAGTAATATCAAAACTGCTGGTTGCCATGGGATATCCCGTCTACGACTCGGATGCGGAGGCTAAAAAGATAATGCAGTCCGATTTATCCGTAATCAAGGAGTTGCAACTGGAATTCGGAGAAGACACATACATAAACAACCAACTAAACAAGCAGCATCTTGCCAACGAAGTGTTCGGCAATCCAGAACGCCTCCGGGCATTAAATGCTATTGTTCATCCCGCGGTCAAAAGGCATTTTCAAGCGTGGACAAAGCAACAATCAGGTTCTGTTGTCTTTCTGGAAACAGCCATTTTATTTGAGAGCGGTTTTAATAGCGAAACACACAAAGTCATTTTAGTAACAGCCCCATTAGACATCAGAATAGAACGGGTGGTTCGACGCGACCAGTGCACTCAGGAGCAGGTGATGCAACGAATAGCCCTGCAATGGACTGAAGAAGCAAAGGCGCTGAAATCCGACTTTATTATTGTCAACGACGGACAACATTCGCTAATCAAACAAACCGAAAAAATCATTTCGGAACTCACACAATAGCAAAGACCTCCGGCAATTCTCCAGAAACACGAATCACACAATACATGTCCCATTACAAACACCTCTTTTTCGACCTCGACAATACTCTTTGGAACTTTACGGAGAATGCCCGTTCCGCACTTTTTGACGTTTACACAACCTACAATCTCAACCGGTATTATCCTGAATTCGGTTCGTATTTCAGCCAGTTCGAAGAAAATAACGTTGCACTCTGGAGGCTTTACGGAGCCGACAAAATAACCAAAGAATTCCTAAACACAGAACGGTTTTTAGCTCCGATAAGAAAATTTGGCATTCTGAATGAGCCACTTGCCCGAGAAATGAGCACGTTTTATCTTAAGCAATGCTGCGAAAAGACCGCGGTCATGCCAAATACACTTTCTACTTTGGACTACCTGAAACCTCATTACGAGCTCTATATCATTTCGAATGGATTCAAAGAAGTTCAGTACAAGAAACTAAAGAAATCAGGGCTATCCGGCTACTTCAACAAAATATTCTTATCCGAAGAGATAGGACATCACAAACCCAAATCCGAATTTTTCGCACACGTGTTTTCCGTTTCCAATGCCCAAAAGAAAGACAGCCTTGTAATTGGAGATAATTTTGAGGCAGACATAGAAGGTGCCATGAATTTTGGAATCGATCAGGTATATTATTCTGCCGATTCATCCCAAACACCCGCCAAACAGCCCACGTATACAATTTACAACTTATCAGAGCTTTGTTCTTTTTTGTGAATTTACAAAAATCAACTAATATTTATTACTTTATTTAGATAATTCACATATTTTTACACTTATATGGTTACACTAAATAAAAGAATATGTATCTTTGTAGATAAACGATCAAAAAACTAAGGTATGTTTGGCATAAATCTCAACGGATTAATCCCGTTAAGAAGCGCTGCAGATGAGGCAAGCGAACAGCTCACCCAAATCTTATTCGGCGAATATTTCACTGTTGAAGAAGTAATTGAACGCTGGGTTCGGATACACAACGTCCGCGACAATGAGACCGGATGGATCGACCGCAAAATGATGACTCCTATTGATGAGCAGTTATTTAACCAACTAAGCAGACAGGAGCATGTAGTGGTCTCAAAGCCTCTTTCGTATACTACCCTTCAGGACGGAACAAAACAGCCTCTACCCGGTGGCAGCCTGCTTCCCTTCTATGACAAAGCCAAACAGCAATTCTCAATAGGCGACCGCGTTTTCGGATTTTCCTCAGAAGATACAAACCTCAACACATCATCGTCCGAATTTGTCGAAAAAGCCTTAACATACCTCCATGCACCTTATTTGTGGGGCGGAAAAAATATCATGGGCATAGACTGCTCGGGACTGGTTCAGGTAGCCGCTCTCATGTGCGGAAAACAACTGACACGCAATGCCCGTCAGCAAATCGAATTCGGAGAACAGGTAAGCTTTTTAGCGGAAGCGCAGCCCGGCGATGTTGCCTTTTTTGACCACGACGACGGATATATTAGCCACGTAGGTATTTTGCTAAACGACCACCAAATTTTGCACGCATCAGGAGAGGTCCACATTGCCCCTATCGATAATCAGGGGATCAAATCCGTCATTACCGGAAAATATACTCATTCTCTTCGGGTCATCAAGAGAATACTATAATAACTGTCTTTTAATCACAAATAGCTACTACTATGAATAGCCCCTACCCCGTGTTATTTGTCGGACATGGGAGTCCGATGAATGCCATAGAAGAAAACGAATTCACAACCCAATGGAAAGAGCTTGGACGCCAGCTTCCGACGCCGGATACCATTGTATGCATATCTGCTCATTGGCTTACAAGTGGCTCATGTGTAACTCTTTCGCGCCACCCCCGCACCATCCATGATTTTGGTGGATTCCCGGAAAGTCTCCATTCTGTAAAATATGAAGCGCCGGGAAATCCTGAATTAGCAAAAGAGATTATCGACACTGTCAATACCGCAGAAATAATAAGCGATCTGGAATGGGGTTATGACCATGGCTGCTGGAGCATTTTAACGCATATGTTTCCCGAAGCAAATATTCCGGTCATCCAGTTCAGTCTTAACGATACACTTCCTGAAAAGAAACATTTCGAACTCGCCAAACAATTAGCTTTTTTACGTAACAAAAAAGTGCTAATTTTGTGCAGTGGAAACATTATTCATAATCTTCGTTTGCTCGACTGGAGCAAAAAAGACGATGAAGAATTTGGCTATGACTGGGCAAATGCTGTTAGTAGCCTTATGAAGAAACTGATCATTTCAGACAAGGTCGATGATTTGTGCAATTATCTCAAACTTGGCCCAGACGTACAAAGGGCAATTCCAACCCCTGATCATTTTTGGCCATTGCTTTACGCTTTAGCTTTAAAACGACCCGAAGAAACAGTCCGTTTTTTTAATGATAAATTAGTAATGGGTTCATTATCTATGACCTCATTTATGATTCAATAAAATCGTCACAAACTATTATAGAATGAAAACAAATCCGGCAGAATGCCTTTATTGCACTAAAAACCAGACGCAACAAGACTTAATGATAAAAATTTGCGATCTTTCGGTTTCTGAACTTTTCCTTTTCAAAGAACAATCCTATCATGGCCGCACGTTGGTTGCCTATAAAGGTCATGTGGACGGGCTTTTTGAACTAAGCGATGAAGAACGCAACGCATTTATGGCTGATGTTGCAAAAACCGCTGCAGCAATGGACAAGGCATTCCATCCTGACAAAATCAACTTCGGAGCGTATTCCGATACGCTGTCTCACCTTCACTTTCATATTGTGCCGAAATATCAGGGCGCATTCGGCTGGGGGGGTGTTTTCGAAATGAATCCAAAACAGAAATATTTGAGCGATGCTGAGTATACTCAGGTAATTGATGCGATCAAAGCGGCTCTCTAAGAAAAACACCTGAACATACATAAAGAACCGGAAGACCTCGTCTTCTATCTTTCTTCAAAGCAAAGGCTGACTTTTCAGTCTTTGCTCTGTTTTTAATAAGGTTATAATGAAACGATTAATATTATTTTTTTGCTGTATTTTATATATCACGAATGCCATGGCATTACGTCAACCCAGAGAGATGAAGACACAGGTGGATTCTCTCCTGGCAAACTACGAACGCGCTTATGCCGGTTTGGGAAAATTCCGCGTGAAAGAAATTTCTATCAACGCAGCCGAAAAGCACGTGAATATCTATTGCAGCGAAACATTATCGTATATTCCTTATCGCCCGGCTGTGATTTCAAAACTGTACGCTCAGCTTGATTCCCTAACCCACGCTGGACAACCCGACTATAAAGTACAGGTTTTTGCCGGAAGCAAAGAGCTCAGTACTCTCATACCAAATATGTTCAGGCCTGATAAATACGTGGACAAAAACAGGTTTCCTAAAAAAGAATTTCAGGGGACACCACTCATGACTCCCTTATCAAAGCCATACACTGTCACACAAGGACTGGAAAACCGTCATTTGGCACTTTGGCAAAGTCATGGTTTGTATTACCGCCTCAGAACCGACCGCTGGCTCTGGCAACGCGATCGTGTGTTTCAAACCGTCGAAGACAAATACACCATGAGCTACGTTCTCCCTTATCTGGTACCAATGCTGGAGAATGCCGGAGCGAATGTTTTTTTGCCCCGTGAACGAGACACACAGACAAACGAAGTGATTGTGGATAATGACGGGTCTTCCGGCTCTTCCATCTATCGCGAACGAGGCACAACCATTGAGAACGGAGGTAATTCAGGATTCGGATTCACAAAGAAACAACTTGAAAACACCGAGAATCCTTTTGCGCTAGGTACTTATCGCAAATCTGGTGCACGATCTACTGAAAATGTAGCATTCGAATGGATACCCGACATTCCGGAAGATGGTTGGTACTACGTATCAATTGCATACAAAACAGTAGCAAACAGCAGTAAAAATGCTCATTATACGGTTTACCACACCGGAGGTCAGACCGAGTTCTCGATAAATCAGCAAATGGGTGGCGGAACATGGATTTACCTTGGTAATTTTTATTTCAAAAAAGGCATCCACTCCGAATCAGGCAGGGTAATTTTAACTGGAACATCCAAAGGAAGAGGTACTGTTATCACTGCCGATGCAGTCCGTTTCGGAGGAGGAATGGGAAATATCGCCCGACCGGATTTCAGCTATGAAAAAGTGCCTTCCAAACCCGCAGCTCCGGCTAAAATCGACACAACACAGCAACGCATTCAGGAACCGAACATTACGAACAACAACATCATTACAGATGAAAAAATGCCTCAGGACAGTCTGAGTACCGACACTGTGCGCTACACAGCCAAACACGTTTCTGTCAGCGGTCGTCCCCGTTATCTGGAAGGAGCCCGCTACTGGCTTCAATGGGCTGGTATGCCTTCAAATATCTATCACAAGCGCAAAGACGAAGCACCAAACGACTACAATGAAGACATCTGGGCGCGTCCTTATTGGGTGAATTATCTCAATGGCGGCTCTGTATATTCGGGAAAAGACTCGGCTTCCACCGGTTTGAAAATCCCCATAGATATCTCGATGGCCATCCATTCCGATGCCGGAAGAGTAAAAGGAGATTCTATTGTCGGCACATTGGCCATCTACACGACATCCCTCAACAACGGACAGTTCAGTACCGGCCAAACCCGCATGACCTCTCGCGATCTGGCCGACATGATACAAACCCAGATTGTTGATGACCAGCACCAAACGGGAGTAAAAAACTGGACACGAAGAGGCTTATGGGATCGTTCGTATGCCGAATCGCGAGAAACGGATGTTCCTTCCGTATTGATGGAACTACTGTCACATGAGAATTTTGCCGATATGAAATACGGCCTCGATCCTCGGTTTAAGTTTACCGTCAGCCGGTCTATCTACAAAGCTATACTGAAGTATCTGGCCTATCAACATCATAGCCCGTTTGTCGTTCAACCATTGCCGGTCAGCCATCTTGCTTCTGAATTCGTGGACGACACCCACATTAACCTCTCCTGGAAAGCAGAAAACGACTCGCTGGAGCCTACGGCAATTCCAAACCGCTTTATCGTCTACACCCGTGTAGAAGGCGAAGGTTTCGACAACGGACAAATTACGGAAGGTACAACCATGACACTTGCTGTGGAGAAAGGAAAAATCTACAGTTTTCGTGTAACCGCGGTCAATGATGGTGGTGAAAGTATGCCATCGGAAACTCTTTCGGTATGCCGCAACTGGAAAAGCACGCCTGTAGCGATGATCGTCAACGGATTTGACCGTATCTCTGCACCCACATGGTTCGACACTCCTTCTTACGGAGGCTTTACCGACAACGGTGTACCTGACAAAGCGGACATTTCATACACCGGCAAGCAGAATAATTTCAACCGACTGAATTTCAAAGGACAGGAATCCGCTACCTTTGGTACGTCCGATGCCAATTTTGAAAATATAAGTGTTGCCGGTAATAGTTTTGACTTCCCTTACATTCATGGGCAGGCGCTTAAGGCCGCTGGATATTCTTTTGTTTCCTGCAGTCGGGCGGCAGTGGAAGAAAACAGGGAGCTGTTGAACGGCTATAAAATAGTAGATCTTATACTCGGAAAAGAGAAACAGGTTCCGTTCGGAGGAAATGTCAACCATGTTGCATTCAGAACATTTACCGAGAAACTAAATTCTGCTTTACGTCGCTATTGCGTTTCCGGCGGAAATCTTTTTGTTTCGGGCAGTTTCGTCGGATCCGATTTATGGAATAACGGACAAATAGACTCTACCGGCGTTAACTTTGCAACTTCCGTATTGAAATACAAATGGCACAACGAAAAAGCATCCGTTTCCGGACAATTGCAGGGCGTCACACTACCCTACGCCACATTTGGAGGCCAATGGAACTTTTATACTCAGATCAATAACAAGCAATACGCCGTTGAGTCAGCCGACGGCATTGATCCGGCAGACAATGCTCCGAACGCGGACACCATTGCTTTATATCCCGAAAGCAATATAAGTGCGGCCGTAGCTTACAAAGGAAGCTATAGAACCGTGGTTTGCGGATTCCCGTTCGAATCCCTCAGCACAGAAGAACAGCGCAAAGATTGGATGCAGAAAGTAATACGTTTCTTTGAAAAATAACAACCCGTTAAAATTTCAGCTTATGAATATCGCTTTTTTGTTTATCGGACTCGTTATCGGCGCTTTGGGTGTTGCCGTATGGCTGAACAAACAATTATCGGCTACCCGCAATGCAGCTACCGAAAGAGAGAAACAATTCCTGTTGGATCAGGCTGAAACAGACCGTAAAAAATCGATCGTAGATGAAACACTGCGTATCAAAACCGAAGAAAATGCGCGGCTAACGGCCGACTTGGAATCGGCTCGCAATTCTATTGCCGCACAAAGCGAACAAATTGCCCGTACCACTACGGAGAACAGCTATTTAAGGGAACAACTCGACCAACAAAAGAGCGAATTGGCTGAATTGCAAAAGAAGCTCCAGACGGAATTTGAAAATATTGCGAACCGCATCCTGAAAGAACGTTCGAACGAATTTGTTCAACACAACGAGAAGAATATTGGAGAGATTCTCAACCCTTTACGGGAGAAAATAGCTTCCTTCGAAAAGAAAGTAGAAGAAGCCTATGATAAGGAATTGCGCGACAAAGTCAGCCTGCGGGAAGAGGTCAAAAAACTGACCGAACTAAACACCCGTGTGAGTGAAGAAGCCAACAATCTGACCCGTGCACTGAAAGGTGATGTCAAAAAGCAAGGCAACTGGGGCGAAATTATTCTGGAACGTGTGCTTGAGCGCTCGGGATTAACCAAAGGACAGGAATACGAACGTGAAGAGGTTGTTGAAGGTGCGGATATGAGCGTGCAACGCCCGGATGTAATCCTTCACCTCCCGGACAACAAACACATTATTGTCGATTCAAAGGTATCGCTTGTAGCATACGAACGACTGATGGCCGCTGAAACAGACGAGCAACGTGCTCTCTTTCAAAAAGAACACATCGCTTCACTGCGGAGTCATGTAAAATTGCTCAGCGAAAAGAATTACCAAAACGCGCACAACCTCAACACCCCCGATTTTGTGTTGATGTTCGTTCCGATCGAAGCCTCATTCTCTATTGCGGTTCAGGCAGATAACGAATTGTTTTCGTATGCCTGGGAAAAGAAAATAGTCATTGTAAGCCCCACCACTCTGCTGGCTACCCTGCGTACCATCTCATCTATCTGGAAACAGGAAAACCAGAGTCGCAATGCACAGGAAATAGCGCGCCTGAGTGGAACGCTGTATGATAAACTGGCCGGATTTGTAGCCGACCTCGGCAAAATAAAAGACAGCATCGACAAGGCAGGAAACTCCTACGACGAAGCAATGAAAAAACTCCAAAACGGGAACGGCAATATTTTCCGCACTGCCGAACGAATAAAAGAACTTGGCGCAAAAAATACTAAGCAATTACCGGAAAATCTAATCGGATAAACACCTCATCATGAAACTACTAATTCTAATTACCATTCTTTGCCCTATTGCTTTAATATATCTTATTCCTCGTTATATAAAGCTACGGGAGAAATATATTCGTCTGGAAGAAAATAGCGTCTCGCGCAAACAGTACAGTGCCATTCAAAATGAACTCAAGCAGCTTAAAAAGCTATTGGCACAAAAAGAGCAGGAAACAGGACAAACTTCTGACAAGTAAACGGGCAGTACGACTATTTTTCTGCATCCGACCATGTTGCCGGATTTTTTTTTATCTTCTTTATTGCATCATTCGCTAATTTTTGTGGGCAAAACATCTTTTACGACTACTGCATGTATGCCCCAAGAGCAATCCCCAATCAGGCTTCAAGCGAAAAGTCGATTTTATTTTACAAACGATCTTTATCAAAGATTAAACTGTAAAAATAACAAAACAGCCTTAAATAATTAAACAAACAGCCTTCCCAAATACCTCCCTATTGAAAATATTAATAAAGCAATAATATTCAGCACATTATACACACAACAACAATGTAATATTTTTTAAAAACACAACAAGAATCACGAATTTAACCGCATCGATTCAATCCATAGCAACTAGATTTGCATATGTAGTATACCACAAGAATCAATATAATTTTACATTCCGAAGGAATGATGTTCAGACAGCAGAGTGCTGTATAATATTCAAGCCAAAATCTAGAGAGAAAAGCCGGGGTTAATCGATAGCCTCGGCTTTATTTTTTGTATTTCCCATTCATATTTGGCAAATCCAATTTTATTTTGATAACTTTGTTTGCAAACATCTTGAGAGAAGTTTCAAAGCTGGATACGTACATGTATCTTCTTTTAAGTGTTTCTGACCGGACAAACCAATTGCAAACACAAGATCAAACTACGATATGGGACTTTATATTACCGGACTTGGAATGTTACTTTCCTTAGTGCTAGCATTATATTCCCGCCTGCATTTTAGAGGGAATATCTATTTGGCAATATTCTTTTTCCTTTTTAATCTTGAAGAGTTTGCTATTGATGCGCTGCATGTTGAAAAATATCCTGTCATAGCAGCTGTAATGTTATACCACTTTGCCCCTGTATTTTTCCTCATTGGCCCAGCTTTCTATCTATATTCCAGAAGTATAGTAACAAACTCCGCCCGGTTGTACAAGAAAGACCTTTGGCATCTTCTGCCGGTAATTATCACCTTCATTGTTTTATGGAAGTATTATTTTTGGAGTTTTGATCACAAGGTTGCTCTGGCCGTAGAAATAAGCAAAGGAATACAAGCCTACCTTTTTGGTTTCCCCAGTATTATTCCGCAGGCATATATCAACCTGTTACGAGCAACTTCAATCCTCGGTTACATTAGTTATGCTGCATGGATTTTTTATAGGAACCTGCCTCAAATCAGGTCTCATTCGCTCTTAAGACCAAAACAACGGCAAGGTGTAGAGCTTTGGTTGAGAGTAACCTTTATGTGCACTATCATGCTTTCCTTTATTTATCTATTGGCTTCGATACAATTAGTTGCTTTCAACAGAATCGACATAGCCGGACCCAATCATTTCATTATTCCATTGGTTTACCTGGCAATAAATGTATTCCTTCTGTTTTGTCCGCAAATACTTTATGGACTCCCCTCGCATGTGGCAAACACCGATAACATTGAAGATCAAGTTATTGTCGAAAAGCCCGAAAACACAAAGAATAACGGTGCCCCCGATTTACTTCTCTTCACTGACGAATATATTGACGAAATTGAAAGAAAACTGAATGATGTTGTGACGCAGAAAGAATATTGTAATCTGGATCTGTCCCGTTCTAAGTTGTCGAATCTAACGGGAATTCCCTTACATCATCTTTCCTATTATTTCTCCAACATTCTGAATATCAAATTCACAGACTGGAGGAACCAACTTCGGGTAGACCATGCGAAGAAGTTAATTTCGTCTGACACGATGAAAACAATGACTCTTGATGCAATAGCAAATCAATGCGGATTCGGGAATCGGCAGAATTTTATTGCATCCTTTAAAAAAATGACCTCCATGACTCCGTCCGAATATCTGAATTCGACAAAGAAATGAAGGTCTGACGTTATCAAAAAAAAATCTCTGTTTAACGGGTTATTCGGCTTTCAAAAAACTTCAGGCTAAAAAGCTCTCTCATTTTCAGGCAATCGGCAAGGTAAAAAGCTTCGCCGGCAATATCATTATCGGAATCGGATCCGCAACTTTTGCCCCAAAGCGCGGTCCTAAAAGAGCAACATTCCACAACAATATTGCCACACCAGAACAGTTCGTTAATCCATTGGAAATGAAATCCGATCAATAACCACTCCGGGATCGACGGCATAGATTTTCAACGTATGCTTACCCGGCACAAGGCCTTTCAGTTCTACTTTTGCCTGCACATAATTATTCATAATGCCATTGCTTCGGACAGAACCGTTTTCATCCTCTTTACCACTCGACCCGGGCACTTCAACCACCTGCGAACTCTGATTATCAATGCTCACATTCACTCTTAGCTGCATTCCGGGGCAAATTCTGAAAGTGGGCAGAAAGTTAATTAGCATAGTATTATCGCCTCCTTTTGTCTGAAAATCATATTCAAGACAAGGTGCTGAGTTGTCGCTCACATTCCATGCCGACTCAAGACTTGCAGGTTTTAATGCCAACGCTTTTCCGGTTGCGCCCAAACCCGGAATCATCTTCCAGTTCGCCTTTCCCGAAGACGATCGACGATCGGCAGAATTGGCATCCCTCCATTTACGGTCGGGATTAGCAGAAAGAGCTGAAGTGCTTCCCCCTTTTTCGCCCCAGGGCCAACGCACCTGACTATTCCAGGCGGTCAGGTTTTTTGCCGTTTCAGTCTCCTTGCCGGGCATCATGTACTTCCATTTTCCACCCGCAACATCGTTATTATAGCGAGCAACCTGCTTGTCAATATACTCACACAAGCGTGCTATTTCCTTTTTCGCGGCAACACTATCCCTGCCCAACTGAATATCCCGGTCGGCCATAAAAATCAACCCCGATGCACTAAGAACCCTTGCCGAAAATCCAACCAACTCAAAATAGGCATCTGCTGCTTTCCCATTTATCTGAGCAGCTATTTTTGCTTCGTTATCCAAAAGCTGTTGATAGTCGTGTTTCAATTGTCGCGCCTCTTCCCGCGGCAGAGAGAGTGCCCACATACGGTTCATCTCCTCGGGTTTACGGATAGTGCCAAGCCGATAAAATTCACCCAATAAATCGGCTATTGGTTGTCCAACATTTTCGCCAAACTGCTTTTTAGCGAAATCGCGTAAAAATTGAGGCTGTGAGTCTATATTTTTCTCGTTAATATTCCAGGCAAACCGCGAAAAATAATCCATACCGATCTCCATCGGCTTTATATCGCCCACATTGACAACCCATATTTTTCGCGCATCGTTTTCCCATGCCTTATGCAACTCCTCCCACATCAAAGCCGGAGGTGTCGTATTCATCCACAAATAAGAATGCGGACCGCCATAATAAGATAAATGCCAGTAAACACCGGCACCTCCCGATCGTGTACGTTCGGCAGCAGTTCCCAACCGACGGATATATCCGAAATTATCGTCCACCCACATAATCGTGACATCATCGGGTACTTTCAGTCCGGCATCATAAAGCGGCAAAACCTCTTTGTACGGCACAAAACACTGGGCAACATCACCCCACTCTTTCGTCACATTTTGATTGAGCAAGGCTCTTTGGTCGTTAAACACCTGTTGTACAAGATTAATTCTATCCGGAATCTCAACAGGAGGCTTTTGCATCCCCTGATCATGAATGCCTCTGATGCCCAATGTCCATACGGCCTCTTCAGATCGGCGTTCCTTTACGCTTTGTGCCCAATATGCATGTATCGTATCACGATTCAGACTATAATTCCAGGGGCCTTTCGTCTTTTGGTTCCAATGAACATTATTGCACAACATAGGTTCGCAATGCGACGAACCGGCTACAATCCCATACCGATCGGCCATTTTAACATTTTCGGGCACCAAACCGAACTCCGTACTGCATTCGTGCATTGCCGGCCAGATATAGTTCAACCGAAGCCTGAGCATCAGTTCAAAAACCTTTTCATAAGTCTTCGGTCCTATGTTTCCAAAACCCGGGTCGAATGTTTTCTTTGCCCATTGAAAAATACCCCAATCTTCATCATTGATAAAGATTCCCCGATATTTTACGGATGGAGAAGCTGATGTATAATACAGATTTTTAATAAACAACGACGAACGCTTGACAACCGGCACATCAGCCCACCAATACCAGGGAGAAACCCCAATGGCTTCCGAAACCGAAAAAACGCCATAGGCTGTACCTCTGCGATCGCTACCCGCAATAACCAATGCCTTTTTCACTCCCGGAAAAGGATTATCGATGGTTTTTATAATAAAACGTTCCCATTGACCGCGTATTGGTTCAACGTCCAGCTTCTTAGCCGCAACCAACTGATTTATCAACCGGTTTTCCGCTATCGTACCGACAATAATCGCCTCATCTGCCGGAAACGCTTTGTCGGCTGCAATACATTGAGGCTTTTTCCCAGTCACCCGTTCTATATCGGAGGCAAGCAGATTCCCCGATTTCTTAACCACTTCATAATCGTTTGCATCAAAACAAATTCGCGTGGCTTTTGATCCGGCAACTACAGGAAACGAATTTTTATCCTGAGACTGGTGCAAAACTTCAATCTGAGCCCACAAAAGCTGAGGAAGGCACAATACAAATAGTAATATTTTTTTCATACAAATACATTTAAGGCATGTATATCAGACAATTAGAAACGAAACTTTTCAACAACACAGCTTCAACGCGGGAATGCAATATTCCAGTCTTCAAATTTAGGCAAAAACAGACATTCTTTAAAGCTACGTGCAAGACTATTGCTTTTTTATAAGCCATCAGCTTTCCTCCATTTGTTTCAGGTTTACCTGATGTTTTGTGCCGATTACCACTCCATCTTAAGCCGAGCTATTCAATTTAACACATCCGAACTATCAAAGGAAATATATTTAACTAAAAAACTATTTTATGAATTGTTTTTCGTAGTTTTGATGGCTGATTATAACAAAAGAAAGCAATGGCTGGTAGCGGGTTAACCGAAAAAACAGTCTTAACCACGATTAACGCAGAGCAGGAGAACGCAGACGGAAAACAGAAACCTGTCCCGACAGAATATACAATAAACTAGTCAATATCACTTTTAATATAGCCTAAAATAAACCATGAAAACAACAACAATTTGTATTTTTCTACTAATTCTTAGTGTGACAACTGAAATTTCGGCTAAAAAAAGTGTAATTACCCTGCATAGTCTTTCTGCGGGGTCAGTCAGAATCAAAAAGCCTATAGACGGCAATTTCAACTTTAATTTTGTGTCAGATAAAGTGGAATTAAAGGCGAACCAATATCTTCATTACGACTTGGAAGTGGATGATTTTTGTAGTGTGCAGTGTGAATTCTCAAACGGAAATATTTGCTCCTTTTCACTATTGGAGGGTGATAGTATTCAAATCAACAATGCCGGCGATAGAGTCACTGTAAAAGGAGATAATGCAGCCGGAACTCAATATTTAATTGACAATTATTGGGTACCAGGACTCTTCCTCCCTTTAGAAAAGACAACACGCATATTTAAACGCCATATTAACAATGGGATCGATTTTAACGGTTTCGACAAAGAGTATGGAGATTCTATACAATCGGCATACACCAAAGATATTGAACAGATGACGCAAGCCGGTCAAATTTCCAATCGGTTTGCCGAAGTGATGGCGCAGAATCTGCAAAATGCGCACAGTTTAGTGCTGATTACGATGTATAAGAAGGTGCTTAGAGGGAAGGAGTTCAACTACCAACCGTCTGCTGCCGATTCGCTGGCAATAATGGAAAGGATGGATAATCTGTACCGGCAAAATTTGACACTCTCCAGACCATTTGCTTATTATTATACATTTCCGTATGATACCTATTTGCAACTTAAATATAAGGCTCTAAACACAGTAGAAAAAGAAAAACTGTTAACATCGTACGATAAAGAAGCCTTTGGCTCCTATTCTTACTTTCTGTTAGTTCCGGAACGCATACAGCTACCACTGTTGGGTGACAAATGCATAGAACAGCTGCAATTCCGCTACAATTACTTCGATACCGGAAAGCTTCTAGCCTATCTCAAACAGAAGTTTCCTAACAGTGAATATGAGAAAATTATAACAGATATAATACAAGCCCAAAGAAAACAGGATCAAGCAAAGGCAGTTGAAAAAACCGTTTTGGAAAGCAATAAAATCAGGACTCTTTGTGATCTTTCGCAAGTTCCTGATTTACAAAAGGATTACATCTTCATTGATTTGTGGGCAACATGGTGTATGCCCTGTATTCACGAGTTTCAATACAAGGACGAACTTCATGGGTTGCTTGTAAAATACGGCAATATTATTCCGGTATATGTATCAGTCGACGAAGAAAATAAAACTGAACTTTGGAAAAAGAGTATTGAAAATTTTCAGCTGAACGGATACCATTTGAGAGCATCGGAAACGTTACTGACAGAAATCAAAGATAAGATATTTGTAGGAAAAGGAATATCGATTCCCCGTTTCATATTGCTGAGTCCGGAGGGTACAATCGTAGATGGAAATCTTCCCCGTCCCAGTCGGCTGAACGCATTGGAAGAGTCGCTGAACCACTATTTGAAGAAATAGGAGAAAATAATTATCGGATTACGCAGGCTAATACTCTTTGCCGTCGTCTGAGTGCAATTAGCTTCGCTGATCTTCGATTTCAAGGAAACACAAAAAGATAAATCAAATACACCAAAGAAATGAATAACAGATCTATTTTACTTATTTGTTTATGTTGCATGACTCTGATTTCGGGTTATGGCTTACAGCGAGACAGTAAAGTTTCGAAGCCGAAACAGCAGATGGATTCGCCTCAAAAAACACAAGAGAAACTCCAAAATCCTCATTTTTTTACAGGTGATACAACCATGGTTGGCTTGCTAAACGGTACCATAATTTCATTTCGCACCTGGCGGAAACTGTATGAGGCAAAAGCCATACGAGTGGTGAACATTGTATTACCTAAAGATGCCCTACAACAATATGGCGAAATTGCACGCGGAGGAGTCTATATCTGTACAACAACTAATACCCAAAACAATGCGCAACATTAAACTATATCAGAAAGTATTGTTCTTTCTTTTGTTGACAACATCAAATGCGTTGGCAATCGACAATCAATATAATATCAATGGATCCGCAGAAGCCTCGCTAAACGGGAAAAAGGTGATGTTGTTTAAATTTCGAGGGGAACATGTATCTCATGTAGACACCACCATCGTTCGGAATGGTTCTTTCTGTTTCCAGGGACGCGTGGATACTGCAATTTTTGCTGTTTTAACCTGTGGTAATTATCCTGACACGGTACGGGCGGCAAAATTGATGATAGAACCGGGGCAAATAAACATTCTCTTACAGAAACGATCTCATATCGGAGGAACACTTCTTAATAATATCTTTCAGTCTTACATAGAAAAACATGCTATCCTTGAAGATAGCATCGGTAGAATGGCCGACCAACCGACCTCCGACAGCCTTTCGCTCGCTTTGAAAAATAACAATCTGAAACAGTTATACAACCGTTTGAAAGAACAAGAATTGGATTTTATACGAAATAATAGCGGCAATATGTTGGGACTTATATTGTTCCGGGAGAAATGCCTGCATGCCGATCCGAACATGTTTTTCGAGATCTACAACCCTTGCGATAGCTTATCTAAAAATGATCCCTATATAAAGCGATGCACTTACTGGTACGAAACAGAGGCAAAAGAAGATCGCGAGAGATTGGCGAATAGAGAAAAATTACAGGGACAACCGTATAAAAATCTCACATTGTTAACAACGACAGGACAGAAGGCAAACCTCTCCGAATTTATATCCAATCAAAAATATACCTTAGTTGTTTTTTGGGCATCCTGGTGTTCTCCCTGTATGGCCGAACAACCCACCATCAAGGATATTTATGATCGCTACAAAGAAAAGGGATTAGAGGTTATCGGTATTTCATTAGATTCGGACGATGCAGCGTGGAAACTTGCCATAAACAAGATAAAGTCAACATGGACTCAATTACGCGATATTGACACGGGAAATACCGGAGTGAAAAATCTTTATGGTATTAATGCCATTCCTTTCAATATTCTAATCGACCGCACAGGAAAAATAGTATCATCGGGAATTCCGGCGGTTGTATTGCCTCAATATGTGAAGTCGCTGTTGGATACGCCCAAAATATTTTGATAACAAAACACTAAAACCGTCACATATCAACCGCTTTGATACTGTAGTTCGATCCGGCAAAGAGCAATACATTGACATTGAAAGCCATACACCGCAGATCGTCGGTACCGATCGGGATAAGTTTGTTGCAGTGCGAGCAGGAAGGGATCTGCATCATTATTCCTTTGTTACAGGCAAGGAAATAGAGATCTTCGGGATAGTAATAGTAAATATCGTTGAGAGTCTCGGTCGGGCTGTTCATTTGCCGTTCGTCGTTCGTATAATCCAGCAGGCGGTCGGTCCACACATTGCCCTGTGTTGAGAAAAACAGTACTGGTGATCCATCATCCTTTTTTCCCGCTACGGCAATCCTGCTATCCACCGCGAGTACCCGGGTAAACGAACAGGGCTTGTAATAACCGGCATAGAGCGCATTGAAATTGAGAATCTCCCACTGAACTCCGTCTTTCGAATGAATAATCTCTCCCTCGTCGGTCACTCCGTAACATACCGAGCTATTGGCAGACAAAGAGACGATATTTCCCTTCAGCGCCAACGGAATTTTGTTGAACGAGCCGTTTTCTGTTCCCACTAAGAGTTCCCCCTGATCGGTTCCGGCAATAATTTTATCGTTGAACAGGGCAAGGGTATGAATGGTTTTATCCGTTCCGCTGTCGATGGGTTTGAACCCGTCGTTGTTTGACGAGATCACCATGATGCCTTTCTCTCCGGCGGCTATGATCGTCTGCTCGTGTGCCACCAGCGCGTTGAATTCGATTCCTGCAAACTTTTCCGATTTAATAACAGCCCCCGCCTTAGAGATACGGTCGATTCTCCCTTCCGAACCGGCAGCAACGAATCCATCGGCATAAGCTACAACGGCATTGTACCCCTTGGGGCGGTTGGCTTCGGCACTGTTTGCAGCTGCGCTGACGGTGCAATGAACAAAAAACAGACTACAGGTGAGAAAAAACAGGTTTCTTAGGGTCATAACAGGATGTCATTGGGTTAAAAAATTTCAGCATCGGCTGATTTTGTGAGCAACCGATGCTGAAAGTGAATGTTTTCTATTTCAGTCCGTTATTCGAGATTCGGAAATAGTCGAATGCAACTTCAAACGGCGTGGTCGGTTGAGGAGTCTGCTGCATTCTGGGGAAGCCTCCCATGCGGCCCGATGCAACGCCATCGCAGACCATCACCCCGCTTTGAATATCTTTCAGAACCACTTCCGCCGTTCCGACGGGTTTGAAATTGATGCCGTCGGCAGAGCACGACGCGGTATAAACGGCTCCTTTCTTTGCTAATTTTAGAATCAGGGTGTTGTCGCTCGTTATAATTCCCTCCATGCTGAGGGTTACGGCCGATTTCTGGCTCCCGTTACTCTCTACCGACAACTCTACCGAGCCCGGTTGTTCGCCTGCGCCGGGTCTCATCATACCTCTTCGTCCGCCACCGGCTCTGTAGGCTAACTTCACAAAGTTATTATCATCCTGATAAGCTACCACTCCGGCGTTTTGAGCGAATCCGGATGGTTTGCGCGAACAGACGAGCTTTGTCTCTATCGTCCAGTCGGTATTGGCACTTTGCAACAAAATATTTTCGGCGTTATTGCTTGCTTCGGTAATGTCACCTTTGCCGCTGGTGATGGTCAACGAACCTGCCTTCTTCGATAGGCTCCATTGAGACCCGTTTTCACGTACCCAATGCCACTGTTTGCCCAACGCGTTGCCATCGAATTCATCGCTGGTCGACTTGATGCCGAAATTCACGGCATACTCTTTGGTTTCAAAGGTGTTGTAATCCGTCAACGATACGGCAGCCGTTCCGGGAATGCCTTTTGCCTGCACTGTTTCAACCACGATCTCCGGATCGGAGGGTGCAGCACTTACCACCGGCGCTTTGGCTGACGGTTTTCCTTGCAGGTAGCTGTATTGCATCGTGGCAACACTAAAGCCCGGTATCACTTTTTTGTTCACGGTGATCGAAACCGGATTCAGATCGGGAACTACCTTGATGGGATAGCTGCCTGCTACGGTTTTGTTGTCTACCGTCACCGTTGCGGTAATGGTTGCAACGCCCGATGCTTTGGCAGTAACCACACCCTTGCTGTCGACAGTTGCAACGGCGGGATTATTGCTGGTGTAGACAATCTTTGCCTTGGCAATGTCGTAGAAACTGTCGTCGGTCATGGCGGCTGTTACGCTGGTTTGCGTGGTAGCTCCGTTCTTCAGTACAACGGTGTTGCAGTCGGCCACCACCACCTTCAGTTCCGGTTTAAAGCTTCCGTTCATTGTGGCCGAAACCGTACCTTTAATGTCTTTGGAAGAGGCTCCGATTTCAAACAGGTAGTTGCCCTGATCGAATGTTATGCGGTTGTGCTCCATATCCCAGAACCAGAGATCGGCACAGTTGATGTCGATATTGACCGTTTTGGTCTGGCCTCTGGGAATGGTTACCCGCTGAAACCCTTTCAGTCGTTTGATGGGGCGTTGCAAAGCCGCCGGACTATCCGGAGTTCTCATATACACCTGTACTACCTCGTCGCCGTCGCAATTCCCGGTGTTGGTAACATCTACACTCACCGTAATCTTGTCGTGCGGTGTGATACTGTTTTTGCTGATTTTGAAATTGCCGTATTTGAAAGTCGTATAGGATAACCCGTAGCCGAATTCGTAGGAGACATCCTTGTTGAAATACCAGAAGGTACGTCCGTTTTTGCCGTTACCACCGCGGAGGGTGTAATCGGTAATGTCCGGCAGGTCCTTCACCGATTTGTACCAGGTTCCGTTCAGCTTGCCGCCCGGGTTTGCATCTCCGAAAAGAATGTCGGCAATGGCTTCGCCCTGCACCTGTCCGTTGTAACCCACCCAGATGATGCCGGGGATATTCTGCAGGTTTTTGAACTCTTCCACTTCAACGCATCCCAGCGTTTGCATCACTACGATGGTATTCGGATTGACCGCAGCCACCGCTTTGATCAGATCCACCTGATTGCCGGGCAGCACCAGCGAGAGCCGGTCGGCCTCCTCGGTAGCCGTGTTCTCGTCCGTTCCGACAAACACGACGGCAGCATCGGCCGAAGCCGCGGTTGCAATGGCCTGTTCGTCCACTTTGGCATCGGCAGGAGCTTTGTACACGAAATAGAGTGTCTGAGGCCCGTTCAATCCCAGTTTGTTTACTTTTACTTTGGTCAGTTTGCCTCCGCCGTAAGGACCGCCAGCTTTGAATCCGGCTGCCACGGTGGCATTCAGGGTAGTCAGCAGATTTCCTTCAGGAGAACCAACCCGGGCTTCGATAATTCCACCCTCGGTAAGAATGTTCAGGCTGATGCCGATCGTATCGACTTCCGTCAGATCGACATTTTCGTAGGCAGTCCACGAGCCGTCATCGATCGAGCGCACCTGAAATTCGGTACCCATGCCCGAACCGGTAGTGATTCCTTTGGACGATGAACTGAATTTGGTAGCATCGTATTTGGTCACGGTGCCGTTGGCTTTGCGAAGCTCGAAACCAGCGATATAGAGCAGGTTGCTTTTGCTTGCCGTATTGCCACCCGAAGAGAGCAGTACTTCGGTCTGGAGTCCTTTAGCGGAGATGTATTTTTTGATGCCGGCATACGGAGAGACCATGTTCTCTTTGGCCGGTCTGCCTGAATAGGGTCCGAGCTCCACTTTGTCGGCTTGCGGCCCGATCAGCGCGATTTTCTTCAACCCGGTCGGATTGAGAGGCAATATCTTTTGGCTCGTTTTTGTGCTGTTGTCGTTTTTGAGCAGCACGGGAGTTTTAGTTGCCACCTCTCTGGCAAGTTCCAGGTGAGCCTTCGAACCAACCAACTCTTTCGGATAAAGATTATACGCAACTTTGGCTGAAGGGTCGAACTCGCCGGTACGCATGCGGATGGCAAAGATGTTCACCAACGCTTTGTCGATATCGGCAACCGAGATTAATCCCTGATTCAGCGCTTTGATTGCGCTTCGTTGGTAAACGCTTCCGCAGTCGATGTCAACTCCGGCTTTCATACCCATGGCAGCCGCCTCTTCCAGTGTTTTGGCGTAATGGTGGCTCGAATAGATCTCCTCTACCGCAGAGCAGTCGCCGGTGATATATCCTTTCAGACCGTATGTCCGGCGTGCAATGGTGTCGAGATAGAATTTGCTGGCAGAGGTCGGCACGCCGTTCACCGCGTTGTAGGAGGACATGATGGAGGGCAACTTATCTTGCTCGATCAGCTGTTTGTACGGCGATATGTAGAATTCCCGCATGTCCCGTCCGTCCATCACCGAGTTGCCATCGTGTCGGTTGAATTCACTGTTATTCGCAAAATAGTGTTTGCCGCAAGGAACCGTTTTGAGGTAGGTCGGGTCGTTGCCCATCATCCCTTTTACAAATCCGCTTGCGATCTGCGATACGAGGAATGGGTCTTCGCCGTATGACTCTCCGGTTCGTCCCCACCGCGGGTCGCGGATAGGTTCTACCACGGGAGAATAGTAGGTAAGCCCTGTAATGACGGGAGAGTTGAGTGCCCGGGCTTCGTCCGCAATGGCGGCAGCTTCCCGTTGCATCAGGTTCGGATCCCATGCCGAACCGAGGGCTGCGCTGTTTGAAAACGAGCAGGGAGAATTCGATCCGTTCGTAAATCCGAACGAAACCCCGTGCAGTGCTTCACTCCAGACATTGAATGCATGGATGCCGAGCCGTGGCACAGCGGCCATGTTGTTTCCAAGAAGACTTTCCTTCTCTTCGAGTGTAAGTCGCGAGACAAGGTCGGCTGCCCGTTCGTCAATAGAGTAAGCTGTGTTCAGATAAATGGAAATTTTTGTTTTTTGAGGCGCGGATTTGAAAGCCGTAAAAGCGAGTGCGCAGAGAATTGCGCAGGCAATTCCGATCAGTTTGTGTTTCATGGACAGTTGAATAAGAGATGGTTATATTATCAACAAACTTCTACATTAAGTACGAGCTGTTCTTGTTGGGGACAACCGGTACTTTTACAATGCGATTGAGTGCCTTTTTTAGACTGTCCTTGCTTTACATAGTTTAAATATCTTTGTTTTTGGAATAGAAAGATATTTTGTAACGTTACTAAAAGGAAAGTCCCTGTTCTTCAAGGCCTGTCAAATGTCGCCCCCACTGCCGCACGAGTCCTCTCGTGTGACAGTGTCCTTCGTTGTTTTGCCGCTCGGCTGATACTGTTTCGTTTTTGCTTCCACCGTATGGTTTGACCACACGATACGGTTCGCTAATCGTGCGGTAGCAGATGATAGAAATAGAAGCATTCAGGTAGATGTTGGTTTACATCTTGGTTTACAAAATCATGTAAACCGAACGCAAACCAGAGGATTTAAAAGAAAAAATCAGACAGCTAATTTAATATAACTGCCTGATTATCAAAAGTGATTCGGTTGGGATTCGAACCCAAGACCCACAGCTTAGAAGGCTGTTGCTCTATCCAGCTGAGCTACCGAACCCTTTTCTTTTGGAGGTGCAAAATAAGCGATTTTTTGCGACATTCGCAATAGCCTGAGGCTATTTTG
>JAUZOL010000119.1 GCA_030706455.1 Bacteroidota bacterium | reverse complement strand
CTCAACGCCTAAAGTCATTTCCATCGCCATAAAAAATAGCACGAAGGAACCGGCAACTGCAAATGACTTGATATCAACACCAAACATGCTTAGCACAATATCTCCGGCATACAAAAAGCCAAGCATCACCCCAAACGATGCACCTACTACAGTAAGAGGATTTATACGTTGTTTTTGTTTGATGCTCAATACAATAGGAATCGAACCAAGCGCATCTATAATTGCAAACAGTACAACGAAAGCGCTTGTTATTTCTAACAAATCTAAATGCATGATAATATAATTTGATCGTTTCGACAATCGAAAACGAGTGATGTAACTGTCGTTTTTGAAAGCCTATAATAATATTCTTGCTTATAGATTCTATCCTAAACGAATCAAAGCTCTCAATCAGGTTATTTGGCTTGCGAATTAATACTTAAGCAGTGAAATATTGATTTATTCGCAAATATAACTAATTGATATTATAGGACATATACATAAACTTAGTCAGGTGATAAAATCCTTAGAATTCAGCCAGAGTTTAACCTCAAAAATGCTACTTATTCCAATAATATTGTGGTCAGAGCCAATGTAAATTTCAGAATACTCTGGCTTTGATTCCCCGAATCCAGTCTTTAGCGCTTTTCTAAAAGAACCACATTTTCCACATGATGAGTATGCGGAAACATATCTACAGGTTGCACACGTGTTACCTTATATTGTTCATCCAGCAGACTTAAGTCTCTCGCCTGAGTAGCCGGATTGCAACTGACATATACAATTCTCTTCGGAGCTGCAAAAATAATGGCATCAACGACATTGGTGTGCATTCCTGCGCGTGGAGGATCTGTAATGATCACATCCGGATGTCCATGTTCATTGATAAAATCATTGTTCAGTATGTCTTTCATATCACCGGCGTAAAACAGAGTATTCTTTACGTCATTCAGTTCTGAATTTACTTTTGCATCTTCAATAGCTTCCGGTACATATTCAATACCAACAACTTTTTTCGCTTGATGAGATACAAAATTGGCTATTGTTCCGGTTCCTGTATAAAGGTCATACACCAGGTCATTTCCTGATAACTGTGCAAAATCTCTGACTATCTTGTATAACTCATAAGCCTGTTTCGAATTAGTCTGGTAGAACGATTTAGCTCCAATCTTGAACTTCAAATCTTCCATTTGCTCGAAAATGTGATCTCTACCGTGGTATAAAACGACATCCTGGTCGGTGATGGTATCATTGACCTTTTCGTTAATGATATAAACCAAAGATGTGATGTTGGGAAACAATGACAGGAGATGATCCAATAGATTTTCCCGCCTTTCTTTATCCTCTTTAAAGAAGACCATTATGAGCATCAATTCTCCAGTTGTGCTGGTGCGAATTATCATGTTTCTCAGAAAGCCAGCCTGGTTTCTCAGGTCGAAAAATGCAAGATGATGCTCTATGGCATAGCTTCTAACCGCCAATCTAATTTGATTTGCAATATCGTCTTGCAGCCAACATTTTTTTATGTCTAATACTTTATCGAAATAAGTTGGAATATGAAATCCCAAAGCATTCATATCTTCAAACTGAGCGTTGGATTTGATTTCTTCGTCTGTCATCCAGCGTTTATTCGAAAATGTGAATTCTAGCTTATTTCGGTAATGCGTTATATCTTTTGATCCTAGAATTGGAGAAATATCAGGTAATTCAATTTTACCAATTCTGGTAAGGTTGTCGGTGACTTGTTGTTGTTTGTACTTCAGCTGGGCATGATAATTCAGATGCTGCCATTTACAACCACCACACACTCCAAAATGTTCGCATACGGGTTCTACTCTTTCTGTTGAGTAGGAGTGGAAATTAACAGCTTTTCCTTCTGCGTAGCTGTTCTTTTTACGGGTTAACTGAATATCCACAATATCGCCGGGGGCAACATAAGGGACAAAGATGACCATGTCATTATTCTTGGCGATCGCTTTTCCTTCAGCGGCCACATCCAAGATAGTTACATTTTCAAGAATGGGAAGTGGTTTTTTAGTACGTCTCACAATAAAATCAATTTAGAGTGCAAAAGTAGAGTTTTATAATCTCCTATGCAAATTGGAATGTGACATAATTAAGTCAGAGTTGCATAAAACAATACAAATTCCTGATGAGTGAGCAAATATTGCACTCTCAATTAGTCTAAAAGTGTTTATTACAGAGCTAATACATTGTTATATAGTATAATATATGCGTTATTAGGAAATCATTATAGTTAGACCATCTAAACGAAATGAGTAAAACTGTCATGGAAGAATATTTTTCATCATTTTCAAGAAAATTTGCGACTTCATTTTTCATGTGCTGATGGCTAATTTTACGTTTGTATTTTACAGTTGAAAACAAAGATGCACGATACAATTGTAAAACAGCAATTCAAGCTGAATTAAGATACACTTGATCTGGGTATTTTAATGAGTATTTCCATTTGTAAAATACGATATGTACAATCAATTAACAAGTATGATTTTAAGAACTATAATAAACTATATACTAATATATTATATGTGTTTACTCTATTTTTTAATTAATAAGAATGGAGTATTTGTCCTATTTAATGCTTAAGTTACTGATAAAGTTCATTTTCATATCACTAATGTCATAATAATAAGCAATCTAAGACTAATTATATAAACAATATAATTAATATTCAAATATAATTAATGCCTTCCTAAACAGCTGATTTATTAGTCGTTTTATATTTACTCTGTTTTGTTCGGGTAATTTACAAATGTATTTACAAAAGGTAGTACTATACATTTGTACAGCATTGCATTTGTGAATATTATTGTTTACATTTGTAGTGTTCAAAAAATGAGTATTAGAGGCTTGTTTTTACAATTATCAAAGATCAGATGTCGCATTTAGCCCTTTTATTAGTAGTAAATACTTAATGTTGTTATCTTATGAAAGATCGCATTTCAAAATTGATGGAGATGGAACAAATATCTCCTACTCGATTTGCAATTATGATTGGAACGCAACCATCGGTTGTCTCTCATATTTTGAATGGGCGTAATAAACCAAGTTTAGAAGTTGCTCAGAAAATCCTGAATGCCTTTCCTACAATCAATCCAGATTGGCTTATTTTAGGCGTAGGAGCAATGTATCGCGAAGAATTGCCTTCTAGACAGGGTTCATTATTTGATATTAAGCCTGAAATATCCAGTAATACTGCTATTTATGAGCAAAAAACTGTTGAAAAAAACTTGCAGGAAAAAGAAGTGAAACAGGAAGAATCGGAAAAAGTGATGGAAAAATGTACCATAGTGAAGGAGAAAACTGTTAAAAAGATAACCGTATACTATTCAGATATGACTTTTGAAGAGTTTCTCCCAAATTCGCTTCAAGACAAGTCGTAGAAGTTATTGACATCTCTTGTAAGTTAAGAGATAACTGCGTAATTTTGCAGTCAAATTATTACATATGAAAAAATGCTCGCTAGATATGGTTGTTTCCGCGAATATACCGTTGGGAAGCAACCATTTTTTATTGAAATTTACACATAAAGAGAAGCTTCCAGAGATGTTACCTGGTCAGTTTGTTCAGGTACGGGTAGATAATGCTCCCGGAGTATTCCTTAGACGTCCCATTTCCGTTAATTTCGTCGATCAACAGAAGAACGAACTGTGGTTATTGGTGCAGAAGGTAGGCGAAGGAACCCGGAAAATGTCTGAATATAAAGCCGGAGAGGTAGTAAACATGCTTCTTCCATTAGGAAATTCCTTTACGATGCCAAAAAGTGCTCAATCTCGTCTATTATTGGTGGGAGGTGGTGTTGGTATTGCTCCCTTATTATATATGGGATCTTTATTAAAACAACAAGGTTGTAATCCTATGTTTCTGCTAGGTGCCAGATCTGCTGATGGTTTGATGCAAATGGATGATTTTAAGCAATTTGGCGAAGTTTTTATTACTACCGAAGATGGCAGTGCCGGTGAAAAGGGTTTTGTTACACAACACTCTATTTTACAGGGACATATTGATAAAATATACACCTGTGGGCCAACACCTATGATGCAGGCTGTTGCCAGATTTGCTCAGAATAATGATATTGAATGTGAGGCCTCGCTGGAGAATAAGATGGCATGTGGCTTTGGAGCTTGCTTATGTTGTGTAACGCAGACTCAAAGTGGTCATAAGTGCGTTTGTTCTGAAGGTCCGGTATTTAACACTAAAGAATTATCATGGCAGATTTAA
This sequence comes from Bacteroidota bacterium, assembly GCA_030706455.1. GTDB lineage: Bacteria > Bacteroidota > Bacteroidia > Bacteroidales > Paludibacteraceae > Microbacter. The sequence continues at coordinate 5,908 of JAUZOL010000119.1, read as the reverse complement.
AGATAAGAATAGGAGAGTTAGAGTTCAAAAATCCGGTAACGACCGCTTCCGGGACATTTGGTTTTGGCGAAGAGTATACTGATTTTATGGATTTGGATCGAATAGGGGGTATTTTTACAAAAGGAACCACCATTCGGCATAGAGAAGGGAATGCTTATCCCCGTATGGCAGAGACACCATCAGGAATGTTAAATGCTGTAGGTCTGCAAAATAAAGGTGTTGACTATTTCATATCTTCTATTTATCCTCGTATAAAAGACTATGATACTAACATAATGGTCAATGTGTCCGGCTCTACCATTGAAGACTATGTAGCTACAGCTGAAAAAGTTAATGAACTGGATAAAATACCCGCTATAGAGCTCAATATATCGTGTCCGAACGTGAAACAAGGCGGAATGACTTTCGGTGTTAGTTGTGCTGGTGCAGCAGAAGTGGTTCGGGCTGTTCGTAAAGCCTATTCCAAGACTCTGATTGTGAAATTATCGCCAAATGTGACAGATATTGCATCGATTGCTCAAGCTGTCGAGGAGGAAGGCGCTGATTCTGTGTCATTAATAAATACATTATTAGGTATGGCGATTGATGCGGAAACCAGAAAACCGTATCTTTCAACAATAACAGGAGGCCTATCAGGGCCTTGTGTCAAGCCTGTAGCATTACGTATGGTATGGCAGGTTGCAAAGGCTGTCAAAATACCAGTAATAGGGTTAGGTGGCATTATGAATGCCGCAGATGCAATAGAATTTTTCCTTGCCGGTGCAACTGCAATTCAAATAGGCACAGCCAATTTTATAGACCCGGCTATCAGCGTGAAAGTTGTTGAAGGTATTAATGAGTACCTTGATAGACATGGTTGCTCTTCCATTTATGATATAATCGGAGCATTAGAGGCATAACATATATGAAAAAAAGCTGGTACATATCCTTGTTCATGCTATTATCCATTGTTTTGGTTTCTTTATCGTATAAAGCGCCTGATATAAAAGATAATATACATAGCGAATTAATTCAAAATGATTCCATTATTTTGTTATTCGCTGGGGATATTATGGGGCATGTACCTCAAATTGAAGCTGCTTATAATAAGTCTACAAAAACTTATGATTTTAGTCCTTGTTATACCTATATAGAGTCTTATATTAAATCGGCTGACATTGCGGTAGCTAATCTGGAAGTTCCTTTAGCAGGAAAGCCATATAGTGGTTATCCTTGTTTTTCAAGCCCTGATGCTTTATTGGATGGTGCTGTCAATGCAGGATTCAAGGTTATGCAATTGGCCAATAATCACATCGCAGATAGAGGGGAACGTGGGATTGAACGTTCTTATGTGACTGTAAATAAGAAGGTAAAATCAATGGGAGTGTATCTTAATCAGGCTTTGAGGGATTCTGTGTATCCTTTGATAATGGAAGTGAAAGGCTTGAAAATTGCTCTGATGAATTGTACTTTTGGTACAAATGGACATGTAGTTCTTGCTCCGAAAATTGTTAATTTGATTGATACAGTACAAATAAGAAACGATATTCAGACTGCTCGCAAAAGGGGAGCTCAATTTGTTGTGATGACTATTCATTGGGGAAATGAATATGAATTGAAATGCAATGCTATTCAAGAAAGTCTGGCTGTTTTTATGACAAAAGCCGGAGTTGATGCTATTGTAGGTTCTCATCCTCACGTAGTCCAGAATTTCGAGATGCTGAGCCGTTCTGACAGCTCTAAAATCCCTGTATTTTATTCCTTAGGAAATATGATCTCGAATCAACGTTGGCGCAATTCTAACGGAGGAATATTGGCTAAGATTACTATTCTAAAGAATAGCTGTAAAATTAAAAAAGTAGATTATCTCCCGTTTTACGTTTATAAAGGAACACTGAACCGTAAGTTTCAATACTATTTAATACCTACGGAAAAGTACAGAAACGGACTGTTGTCTGTTAGTTTGCCAGCTCGTGATGATTCAATGTTGGTCACTTTTGATCAGGACACACGTAAACGTCTTTCCAATATACAAAGATTCAAATAATCAATTAATTATGCTTCGCTCGTAATTAATAAAAGAGTACGAATACGGACATTTTTCGCCAGAATTTAAGTCTTCTCGTGTTATTTCTGTCCATTGACTATAATCTACCATAGGAAAAAACGTATCGCCTTCGAGGCTTGCATGAATATGGGTCAGATAGAGATGGTCGGCTAATGGTAAGGCTTGTTTGTAAAGCATTCCTCCTCCGATAATAAATACTTCGTTCTCGTTTTGGCAATATGCTAAAGCTTCTTCGAGAGATTTCATCACAATGCAGTTTGGTATTTTCTGTACCGTTTTACTTAAAACAATGTTTTTACGATTAGGCAAAGCGCCATTTGGAAGCGATAAGAACGTTTTGTGCCCCATTATGATGGTATGGTGAAGGGTTAGTTGTTTGAAGCGCTGTAAATCACCTGGAAGATGACATAGAAGAGCGTTATCTTTACCGATTGCATTGTTGGAGGCTACAGCTGCTATAATTGAAATGTGTGGCATAGTCAGGAATGTATTTATGGTGCAAAAATAGCTAAAAATACTCTTAAAAAAATCGAAGCGTGGCATATTAGCGGCACTCTTTTCTAAAGATTATCGTTGAAATTTTTATCGAATATTCTGATTCCCATATAGAATACTAACAGCTTATTATTTGTTTGTTAAATTTGGCCATTGCTTACATTGTGATGAATAACTATTTTTGAGCTAATTGGCACTCATTCGTGGAGTTGTGAAAATTGTGATAAATTGACGCAATATTTAGCTTATTTTTTGAATATTGAAGAAAATAAGCCTTGTTTGGTTTCTGGTTTAATGAGATAAAATGCTAAATTTGCGATTAATTATTAACATCATTATCAAATACTACACCATGGCTAAACTAACAAGAGAGGATGCCTTAAACTACCATAAACAAGGCAAACCCGGTAAAATTGAGGTAGTTCCTACAAAACCTTACAGTACACAAACAGATTTATCCTTAGCATATTCACCAGGTGTGGCAGAGCCTTGTCTCGAGATCGAAAAAGATCCGGATACAGCATATGACTACACAGCCAAAGGCAACCTTGTTGCTGTAATTTCTAATGGGACAGCAGTTTTAGGATTAGGCGATATTGGAGCATTGGCCGGAAAACCTGTTATGGAAGGTAAGGGCTTATTATTCAAGATATTTGCTGGGATTGACGTTTTTGACATTGAAGTCAACGAAAAAGACCCTGAAAAATTTATTCAGGCTGTAAAAGCTATTTCACCTACTTTCGGAGGTATAAATCTCGAAGACATCAAGGCTCCTGAATGCTTCGAAATAGAAACCCGCTTAAAAGAAGAGCTTGATATTCCAATAATGCATGACGATCAGCATGGAACTGCTATTATTTCGGCAGCAGGATTATTGAATGCGCTTGAGATTGTAGGGAAGAAAATTGAAGAAGTAAAAATTGTTGTGAACGGTGCCGGTGCAGCTGCCAATTCCTGTGCCCGCCTTTATATTTGCTTGGGGGCAAAAAGAGAGAATATTGTGATGGTTGATAGTAAGGGTGTTATTTGTGATACACGTACCAACCTTACAGATCAGAAAAAAGAATTTGCAACTTCTCGCACAGATCTAAAAAGCCTTGCAGATGCGGTATATGGATCAGATGTTTTCTTAGGATTATCAGTTGCCGACGTGTTGAGTAAAGAAATGGTTCGAACAATGGCTAAAGATCCTATTGTCTTTGCTTTAGCTAATCCGAATCCTGAAATTTCCTATGCAGATGCAATGGATTCGCGTGGTGATATTCTGTTTGCGACAGGACGTTCTGATTATCCTAACCAAATCAACAACGTACTTGGATTTCCTTATATATTCAGAGGTGCTTTGGATGTGAGATCCAAAACTATCAATGAAGAAATGAAAGTTGCTGCTGTGCGCGCTATTGCTGAATTGGCCAAAAAGCCGGTTCCTGATGTAGTTAATGCTGCGTACAATTTAAGCAAACTTAGCTTTGGACGCTCTTACATTATTCCTAAACCTTTAGATCCCCGATTGCTTACAACAGTAGCACCTGCAGTAGCCAAAGCTGCAATCGATTCAGGTGTAGCCCGTATTCAAATTGAAGACTGGGAAGTATACAAGGATAAGTTGCGCGAATTGATGGGTTCGGATAACAAGATGCTGCGACACTTTGTTGAGATGGCTCGCCAAAGTCCTAAAAGAGTGGTATTCTCAGAAGCTAACCTTTTGAATGTGCTTAAAGCGGCTGAACTAGCTAAAGCAGAGGGTGTATGTCATCCAATATTGCTCGGAAATGAAGAACGTATAGAGAAGATGGCTGTGGAGAATAATATCGACCTTGCAGGAATTGAAATAGTAAATTTGCGCCATGACAGGGAAGAAGAACGTCGTATGCGTTATGCGTCATTGCTGACTGAAAAGTGTGGCCGGGACGGTATGACTCTTCCTGACGCTCTTGAGAAAATGTTTGAGCGTAATTATTTTGGTATGATGATGGTAGAAACCGGTGATGCAGATGCAATGATTACAGGCTCTTACACAAACTTTACTGAAAGTATTAATGCCGCAAAACAGGTGATAGGAATCAGAGAAGGTGTGAATAATATCGCGGCAATGCATATTCTGAACACTAAAAAAGGAACTTTCTTCCTTGCGGATACCTTATTTAACAGACATCCCAATACAGACGTGCTGGTGGATATTGCCAAATTAGCTAATGATGCTGTTAAATTCTTTAATCATCAACCTGTTATGGCAATGATCTCTTATTCTAACTTTGGTATTGACAAAGCAGGCAGTCCGGCCAGCGTGCATAATGTAGTGAAACGACTTCATACAGAATGTCCGGATATGATTGTGGACGGAGAAATGCAGGTGAATATTGCTCTGAATAAAAAACTGCGTGATGAAAAATACCCTTTCAATAAATTGGCCGGCAGAGATGTTAATACATTGGTATTCCCTAATTTGAGTTCCGCGAATACAGCCAGTAAGTTATTGTTAGAGATGGGGTTAGCAGATATGATCGGTCCGATCCAGATGGGATTGAATAAACCAATTCATATTCTTGATGTTGAAAGTTCTGTTCGGGATATTGTAAATATGACTATAGTTGCAGTATTGGATGCTATAGTGGAAGATCAAAAAAGAAACAATAAAGTTGGAGATTTAGTATAAAGATGTTGCAAATTGATGATACAATTATAAGTTTGGATCTGTTTGATCAGTGCTTTTGTTGCGATTTGAAAGCATGTAAAGGCATTTGTTGCGTCGAAGGTGAAGAGGGAGCTCCTGTTGAATTGGATGAAATAGCTCAAATAGAAGAGATTTTGCCATTGATATGGGATCAACTGACACCAGATGCACAACAGGTCATTAATGAGCAGGGAGTGGCTTATATTGACCGGGAAGGTGATATGGCTGTTTCTATTGTTAATGGTGCGGAATGTGTCTTTGCAACAAAAGGGGAAGATGGAATTTGGAGTTGCCAGATAGAACAATTGTACAACACGGGTAAAACAACTTTCAGAAAACCAATTTCGTGTCACTTATACCCGATACGTACAAAAAAATTCCCTACTTTTCAGGCCGTAAACTATCATAAATGGCATATTTGTAAAGATGCTGTTGTTGACGGAAGAAAGAAGAACTTATTATTATATCAATATCTCAAAGAACCTTTAATTAGGAAGTTTGGTGAGCAATGGTATGATCAGCTCGTTGTTGCTGCTGAGCATATTGCAAAGCAATAATTAAAGATTCATAACAAACAAGCGCCCCGCTTAATTTTCAATGAAGATTGAGCGGGGTTCGTTTATTTTTATCTGTATAATTTACTATTTTTGCACAAAAAAAGAATCACATGTTTAGAACGCATACTTGCGGCG
>JAUZOL010000118.1 GCA_030706455.1 Bacteroidota bacterium | reverse complement strand
CTGGAAAATAACCCCAAAGCATTGATGAATACCTTGTCGGAAAATATATCCCAACATACACCTCATCTTGCCACAAGCCTTTGCGGATGGACTTCGGTACTCACGCTGCTATATATGACAGTGGGAAACGAGAACCTGAAGTATTACGCTGTCGATTACCGGAACTCCGGCGATACGAAATACTATGGCGACCGAAACCGGGTGGTTGGTTATTGGGGAATAGCGGTTGCAGAGCACAAAGAAGAAAAAAACGGTTTTAGTCTTACAATGGAAGAAAAAGCAATGTTGTTGGAGATTTCGAAAAACACGCTGAAAGAATTTTGTGTTTACGAACGAATATATGAATTTGAACCGGCCGATTTGCCATCATCGCTTCATGAACATTGCGGCGCCTTTGTTTCCCTGCATAAAAACGGGAAACTAAGGGGCTGCATCGGCCACATGACCAGCGACATTCCTCTTTATCAACTAATTCAGGAGATGACGATTGCCGCTGCATGTCGTGATTCTCGTTTTGCCCCTGTCCGGAAAGACGAATTCCCAGATATCGACATTGAGATATCAGTCTTATCCCCTTTACGCCATATCGATAATATTGCTGAAATAAAACTGGGCAAACACGGCATCTACATCGAAGACGGTTTCCGCTCCGGTGTATTTCTGCCACAGGTAGCAACAGAAACCGGCTGGAGCACGGAGCAATTTTTAGGTCATTGCGCCCGTGATAAAGCCGGTCTCGATTGGGATGGCTGGAAAAAAGCCAACCTGTATGTCTTTACTGCTACTGTTTTTCCAGAAGAGGTAGACAGATAGCTCTTCAATTTACTCTGTCAACTCAAAATGTCCTTTTAATGCAGCCTGAGACGAATTACCCACAAACAGGTCATACTCTCCGGCTTCGTTAATATACTGAAGGTCATTATTGTAGAATTTCAGATCGTCGGGTGACAGGGTAAATTCCACATTACGCATTTCTCCTTTTTTCAGGAAGATCTTCTGAAAGCCTTTCAACTCGCGAACAGGACGAACCACACTTCCCACCAAATCGCGCACATACAACTGTACCACTTCTTCGCCATCATAATTGCCCGTGTTTTTCACATCGACAGTTACCTTCAGCTTACCACCTTTGATTTTTAGTTTGTCGGAAGACAGCTTCAGGTTGGCAATATCAAACGAAGTATAGCTTAACCCGTAACCAAAAGCATAACGCGGACTGTTCTGCAAGTCGATATAGGCCGAAACATAATTCTTGTCATCGTCGTTTTTAGCCGGACGTCCGGTACTGTAATGGTTGTAGTAAATGGGGATCTGCCCTTCGGTGCGCGGAAATGACATGGGCAATTTTCCGGCAGGATTGTATTCTCCGAAAAGAACATCGGCAATGGAATTTCCGGCTTCGGTTCCCAACCACCAGGTATAGAGAATAGCCGGAACATTATCGGCAGCCCAGTTGAAAACGAGAGGCCGTCCGGCGCTAATCAGCAAAATAACCGGTTTACCGGTTGCACAAACCCTTTTCAACAAATCTTCCTGCACACCCGGCAGCCGTATAGAACTCCGGCTTTTTGCTTCACCGCTCATATCGGGAGCTTCTCCCAGAGATAGAATCACCACGTCGGCTTTATTGGCCAGATCGACAGCAGCACCGAAATTTGAGGTATCCTCGTCTTTTACGTTGCAACCTTTGGTATAAAGCAGTGTCGAACTTTTGTCGAGTTGCGACGCAATGCCATCATACAGCGACACAATCCGTTGTGCATCATCAGGAAAAGCAACCGACCAAAAACCATGATTTTCGACAGTAGCCTTTGCAAATGGACCGATAAGAGCGATGGTTGTATTTTTATTTGAAAGCGGCAGCAAAGGCTTTCCGTTCACAGCTTTGTTTTCGAGCAATACAACACTTTTTTCGCCAATTTCACGGGCAGCTTTGCGGTTGTCGGCATTGTTGGTTTGCTGCTGTTGGCGTTGTTCATTGCAAAAGCGGAAAGGATCTTTGAATAGTCCTAATTCATATTTTTTCAACAAAATACGTTTTACAGCGTCGTCAATAACCGATACCGACACCTTGCCATCGGCTACCAGCTGTTTCAGGTTATCGCGATAGCAACGGCTCTCCATATCCATGTCACTACCGGCCAAAATAGCTTTTTTTGCTGCATCATAGCTATCTTTGGCATATCCGTGCGGAATCATCTCGCCAATACTACCCCAGTCGCTAACAACAAATCCCTTAAAATTCCACTCTTTTTTCAACTTGTCTCGCAAAATATAACTGTTTGCCGTGGCAGGAATACCATTGATATCGTTAAACGAGTTCATCAACGTAGCCACACCGCTTTCTACCGCAGCCCGGAATGGTGGTAAATAGGTTTCATTCAACTGGCGAAGGCTCATATCCACCGAATTGTAATCACGTCCACCGACAGCAGCGCCATATGCTGCAAAATGCTTTGCACAAGCCATGATGGCATCAGTATTGCCCAGTCCTGCACCCTGAAAACCTTTCACACGTGCACGTGCAGCAAGACATCCAAAATAGGTGTCTTCACCGGCACCTTCCATCACGCGTCCCCAGCGCGGATCACGGGCAATATCCACCATCGGGGCAAATGTCCAGTGAATGCCATAAGCCGAAGCTTCTGTGGCCGCAATACGTGCCGATTTCTCCATCAGCGACAAATCCCAACTAGCCGCTTCTCCCAAAGGTATAGGGAAAGTGGTCCGCAAGCCATGAATTACGTCCAGTCCGAACAACAGGGGTATGTGCAAACGCGACTGGATGGCGATTTCCTGCAATGCACGGGTTTTATCCACTCCCATCACATTGAGCATGGACCCCACTTTGCCTTCTCTGATCTGTTTCTCTTTCTCAGCATCAACAGTAACCTTTCCGGTAGCAGCCCCATCGCTGGTGTACTGATTTAACTGACCGATTTTTTCGTCGAGGGTCATTTTCGACAATAATTCGTTCACAAATTTCTCTCCATTCTGGCAGACGGCAAGCAACGGAATCGTCAGCAAAAAGGAGGCTAATAAGAGTTTTTTCATAGGTTTGATCTTAAAATAAGTGTTGTTTGAAATAATGTCCGAATTTACAAAAACTATCACAAAAAAAAAGAGCTATTCGCCCTTCTTTTACAACACTGTCAAATAGTTAACCAATGGTACTATTTCTGATTGAAAAAACAAATGAAGCGCCTGTCATCAGGGCTAAAGCCAATGCATGGTCAACCTGACTTTGCTCCGTCCTAAAGAACGGAGTTATAGAAATCGGTTCGAGAATCGTCTTTTATACTAAGATGTGGATACTCAACAAACTTGTTTACTGCCAAACGCCGGGAATAGGTTCGCCGCAAAAGACACAACGGCCGTGATGGATATAATTCGATTTTACTCTGTACCCTACCCGTTCTATCAACAATTGCCGGCAAACCGGGCAAATAGTATTTTCACCATGCAGATCAGGCACGTTGCCGATATAAACGAATCTCATACCGCACTTTTCGGCAATGGCTTTGGCATGAATCAGCACCGTTTCGGCTGTCGACGGAATATCCTTCAGCTTGTAGGTTGGAAAGAAACGGCTGAAATGAAGCGGAGTATCTGCAAAACCATTCGCAACCAGCCATTCGCACATAACCAATATCAATTCCGGACTATCGGTATATCCGGGAACAAGCAGATTGGTAATTTCCAACCAAACGCCGCCGGCTTTTAGCATCTTCAGCGTATCAAGTACCGGTTGAAGCCTTCCTCCATCAAGGTGACGATATATTTCATCATCAAAGCACTTGAGGTCAATATTGGCAGCATCGAGCCAGGGCATTAATCCTGCAAGCGGTTTTTTATTGATAAATCCATTGGAAATGAACACTGTTTTCAACCCTTTTTCTTTGGCAATGGATGCCGTATCGAGAAGATACTCGTAAAAAACAGTAGGTTCGGTATAGGTAAAGGCAATACTGTCTGTATCGTGTCGAAGAGCTTGTTGTACTACTTCGAGAGGAGTAAGTTCAAAATGCTGTAATGTGCGGGGTGACGCCTGTGAAATCTGCCAATTTTGGCAATTAAGGCATCGAAAATTGCATCCGGCCGTAGAAAGAGAGTAAATGCCACTGCCAGGAAAGAAATGAAACAAAGGCTTCTTTTCAATCGGATCAATGCTAATGGAGCAGGGATTACCATAAGCCTGCGTGTACAATACTCCTTCATGGTTGATACGTGTACGACATATCCCTGTTTGTCCCGGATGCAAAACACATTCGTGAGGACAGAGATGACACTGCACCTTCATCTCCGGCAACTGCTCCTGCCACATTGCCGGACGGCTCCATTTATCGGGTTCGTAAGCTTCCATGGCGGTGATTCAACTTCAAAATTACTACAATTAATCACCTTTTGAATCTTTCTCCCTCTTTTTTCTGCTCTCTTCCGAAATGTACCACATCCTTTCCCGAAACTGTAACCCAAAACGCGAAATCAGATATTACATTTGCATTAGAACAAACACAAAATAAAAATACGATTATGGCAAAAGATTTTTATTCAGCAGTAGAAGCAAGACGTTCCTTTTATGGGATTAGTAAAGAAACCGTCGTTTCTGATCAAAAGATTCAGGAGGTGATAGAACATGCCGTGAAGTATACCCCGTCGGCATTCAACTCTCAAAGTGCAAGGCTGATCTTGTTGCTGGGCGCTCAGCACGACAAACTATGGGACATCACCAAGGAAGCGTTGAGAAAAATTGTTCCTGCTGAAAATTTCGGAGCCACCGAAGCGAAGATTGATTCTTTCAAGAGCGGATACGGAACTGTTCTCTATTTCGAAGATAATAACGTGGTGGAGAACCTGCAAAACCAGTTCCCTCCCTATGCTCACAATTTTCCTTCATGGTCGCTACAGGCAAGCGGAATGCACCAGTTTGTTATTTGGACTGCACTGGAAGCCGAAGGATTCGGCGCTTCGCTGCAACACTACAACGAACTGATTGAAGAAGAGGTAAAGAAAGAGTGGAATGTGCCCGCATCGTGGAAACTGATTGCTCAAATGCCTTTCGGCAAACCTACTTTTCAGCCCGATGCCAAACAGTTTCAACCGTTGGAAGAACGCATCAAAATTTTCAAATAATTGGTAAAATAATATCTCGCAAAGACGCCAAGCCGCTAAAGAATCTGAATATAAACAGTTCATTGCGACTTGGCGTTTTTGCAAAAATTACCAGTATTATTTGGGCAAACTCGAACTATCAGTAGCTGTTTGTTGTTTAACCAAAGAGCGTTGTACAGCTGCCAGTGAATCCAATATTTTATCGGCAGACTCATGTTCCTGATAGTCTGACATCGGACGTCCATCACAATACATCGGAAAAACAATGGTGTCAGGTCTGTTCGATTTTACCAATATCAAACCGGTAGATCCTTTGTGTTTGATTAGCTTATCTCCTATTTGAATAGAATCGTAGATGCCCCAATATTCAGCTTCTTCAAATCTAACTGGTTGAAAATATAAATCATCCCCATCCAAAATCATATATTGATGAAGTTTTTTCTGGCTTATTGTGAAATTATATTCTTTCGGTAATATTCTGTTTCTAATTTCAACACATTGATTCCCGCAACTTTCCAACAGCACTGTAATTGCGAATATTATAAATAAGCTCCATTTCATAGCTATCTCATTTTACAATTTATAAAAACACTCGTGCGACAGAAGGGGAAATAATACCTCGCAAAGACGCCAAGCCGCTAAAAAAAATCTGGATATAAACAGTTCTTTGTGGATTAGCATCTTTGTGTGAAATATCAGTTATTATCGCTTTACCAGACTGACGAACCAAACATCGTTCTCCCTTAAATCGAGCGCTTTGGAGAATTTGCCTTCGGCATCAATCTGAATCTCTTCTTTGGCCACCGGCGATCCGTCGTTGGCTTTTTTGATCTCTTCCACTTGCTGTTTCGTAAGTTGGTTAGGCTTGTTCATCGCATGATAGGTAGCATACGCATCGTTCACTTTGTAACCGACCTTATACAGCTCCATCGTGTAGTTTCCTTGCGGAATACCCGATAGTGACACCACCACTTTCCCCTTGTTCTTTGCCGGCAGATCGCGCACGTAGTAAACCTGATTGTTGACCGAATCGCCCGGATGGGTATTGGTGAAGTCCCATAAAAGCAACTGCACATCACCTTTGCTGTTCTTGCAGGCATACGACTCGCTGTCGTTGTTCGTCAACTCGGTATCGCCCAGCTTATTCAGGTACGTAAAGGCATAGTAGGCCGGCTTTTTGATGCCCTGATAGTTGAGCAAACCAAACCCTCCATGAAACGGTGTAAAACGTGGCCCCGCTTCTTCAAAAATATCGGTAAACACCCAGTAAGACATCGAAGTAGCAGCATCACCCACCTGTTTGATTTTTTGCAGGATATAAGCAGCCTCGTGGTAGCTGTCGTGAATCGGATCGGACGGTGTATAAGATGCGCTCCACTCTGTATAGTGCAGTTCGAGACCCGGCATAGCTGAATTCTGAATTTGTTTGCGGGAATTGAGAATGTCTCCACTCACGGCCATCGGATCTTTGCTGAGTACAGTTCCAGAGTTACCATATTCATCAAGATAGCCCTGTTTTACCCCGTAAGTGTGAGTGCTTATAAAATCAAGCGGCAATGAATTTTTATGGCAAAACTCAATCATTTCGGGCACCCATGCAGCACCGGCTGTGGCTGGTCCGCCCACTCGATAGACTTTATTAACCGACTTAATACCATTCACCACATATTGATACAACTTAAAGTATTCTTCCTGCGTCCCTGTCCAGAAAGCGCCTTTCAGGTTAGGTTCGTTCCACACTTCAAAGTACCAGCTCTTTACTTCGTTTTCGCCGTAACGTTCAGTAAAATGCTGAGCCATATTACGAACAAGAGCTTCCCATTTATTGTAATCCTTTGGAGGAGTTACATTTCCGCGCCACCAGAAGATAGTCTGTTTGCCGCTTGCCAGCGCTTCGGGCATAAATCCCAGCTCCACGAACGGTTTCATGCCAATGCTCAAAAGGTAATCGAACAACACGTCGATGTATTGGTAGTTGTACTCAGGCTTACCATTTTTATCTTCGCGGTACAAGCCCATATCGTCGGTCAGCAGGCCGTGCATACGGATGTATTTGAAACCACACTCTTTCTTAACGAGCGCCAGTTGTTGCTGCCAGTCGGCACGCAAGCCTTCATTGGCACGACCAGCACCAATACACTCTTTGAACTGGGTGTTCAACGGTCCTTTCACCTGATTGTAATCGATGGCGATCACCCGTTGGGGAACTACTGCAACTTTTGGTTTGGGTTTGCCGGCAAAAACATTGCCGAACGACATGCTGCCGAGCAAGACAGCAAAAAGAAAGAAGTTTTTATTTTTCATAATAGAAGATATTGATATTAGATTAAATGATTATCCGCAAAGCGACCTGTGCAGATTCTATTAACTCCGCCCTAAAGGACGGAGAAAAGAGGACTGCATATTCAGGGCTTTAGCCTTGATTCCTCCGATTATCAGAAAACACCACGTTCAGGGCTAAAGCCAAGTCGGTCATTGGCATCTTAATCTCCGCCCTAAAGGACGGAGTTATGCCTATTCGGCAATCCGCTTATTTCAGCGTATTCCGTTCCCAGAAAACGCCATCGACATAGCCCTGAATGGTGTTGTCTGCTTGTGCCAGTTGGAGGCGTTTTTCGGCCAGTAGGCAATAATCTTCGTTCATTTCCACGCCGCAAAAATGACGATTCAGTTTACGGGCTACCACCGAGGTTGTGCCCGAACCAAGAAACGGATCAAAGACGATATCGCCCTCGTTGGAGCTGGCCAAAATCAACTTGGCAATCAGCTTTTCAGGCTTTTGGGTAGGATGATCGGTATTCTCCGGCATCGACCAGTAAGGAACCGTAATATCGTCCCAAAAGTTGGAGGGATGCGTCAGACGGAATTTTCCATCTTCGGTTTCCTGCCAGTCTTTGGGCTTTCCTTCTAGCTTGTAAGGAGCCAACACTTTTCGTTTCACCTTTACAGCATCCACATTGAAAGTGTATTGGTTTGCATCCTTCACTCCAAACCAGATATCTTCCATCGAATTTTTCCAGTTGGTTTTGGCACCCCTGCCCTTTTCGCGCTGCCAGGTAATACGGTTAAGCACTGTCAGATGTTCCTGCATTACAGTTTGCAGTGCCGAAGTGCATTTCCAGTCTCCACACAGGTAAAGCGATCCTCCCGGTTTCAGGCATTCCACCACTTTGGGAAACCAGCTTTGAAGATAGTCGAGATAGCGCGATTCAGACAGTTGTGTAAATTTATTTCCGGCAAAGTCTTTGGTAAGATTATAGGGAGGATCAATAATGATCAGGTCGGCAAACTCACGGGGAAGGAATTCAAGCACCTGCATCAGATCTCCCCAAATGGTACGATCGGTAACCTGTGCCACTGTTAACGGTTGTTCCGGCGTCAGTAAATGTTGTCGCAGCGACAGCTTCTCATCATCACTGACAGTTAACGTACGATTGCGGGGTGCCCGTTGTTTTTGCATGTGGTTTGGTTGTAGTAAAAATGAATGCTTGATTTATTCCGCAAATTCAACAGGAATGCCTTTTTCGTTGAGGCACTTTTCCATTCTGATTACGGTTTCTTCCGATGCAAATTTAACTAATTGCTCTCTGAAAATAGCATAATCAATCACTTTTCCGTAATATTTTGAATAGAGCTTCCGAATGAATTTTTGCCATTTTTTATCACCCATTTCCCCGCGAACCACATGCCAGATTACCGGACCGAGGGTATATGTCACCCAGTTAGGCCGGTTGGCCGCAATCGGAAGATCTTCCGCCGTACCCTTGATATAGGTATTATAAATCCGGCAATTCTCACGTAGCATTGCTTTCAGGGTATCGTCGCCGAAACTCTTTTGCAGATACACCATTCGCAGGTATTCCGTCAACGATTCTTCTGTAAAACGCGTGTAGGACGAATGATTATAAAGTCGGGTAAAATAGCCGTTGCCCACCCACTGATGAAACGTTTCGTGCCCCACCCAGTAGCGCTTATCCGGCTTATTGACGTCAGCAATATATTCGGGACCCATCAATACAAAGCCCGGCATCGACTGACAAAAATCAAAGCCCGGGAATTCGATAAAAGTAAATGTAGGAGGCCTGTATTTTCCTAAGAATTTATACGCAAAACGAAAAGCTTGTACACTTTCCCTGACAACGGCGTTCGCTTTTGCCGTATCCGTTGTGTGAAAGAAATAATTCAGTTGCCTGCCCTTCCATTGTTGAGTCTGACTGGTATAATAATCTACCGGTGCAATAAACAACGGCATTCCGGCATTTACTTTCACGCGAAAATGATACTGTCTGTTTGTCCCGTCAAACTCATAACCAGACTGTTTACCTGAAGAATAAGCGTAATAACCGGCAGGTACGGTCAGGTTTATTTCCGAAGAAGCAACGTTGTCGTAAAGATAAGGAAACCATTTGCGGGCACGAACCAACGCAATTACCCGATCGCTTTTGAAGGAGTCAGTTTCGAGTGTGTAATTGCAGCGAAGTTCGCCTTTCCGGAAAGCCGGCAATTGAAGAAGTAAGCCATCCTGCGAACGGCGATACCCGATCGTATCGCCGTTACAGGTAGCTTTATGGATAGGAATAATATCGGCAAAATTGAGTCGCACTGTCTTTGTGCTATCGTCTTTTGCCAGTCTAATCAGAGCCTGAACATTGAGCAATTGCCCGGCAGAATCGAGTCTCATATCCAAACGGTAAGAAACTATTTCTGTCCGCCTTCCTCCTGCCATTACAGTCATTGCACATAGCAGAATCATGCTCAACAAGGCAAGTTTTTTCATATACGCAGAGTCAAGTGCCCCAACTCTTACGACTAAACGTAAACTTCAAGAATTTCTGACGAACGTTGCGGCACCAGTGTAACACTGCTTAGAGAAGCCGGCAACAATACGGTTTCTCCTTTTACCATTGTTTCACTGCCACTGTCATACTTAATCTCCACCGATCCCTCCGTACACAGGCAAATCACGAAAGAATCGAGATGATAGTAATCACGGTCCAGTTTATCCGTCAATTTAATCAGATTGGTG
>JAUZOL010000117.1 GCA_030706455.1 Bacteroidota bacterium | reverse complement strand
TGGAACAACTGACGTTGATTGATGCCGGAATTGGCAGAATATAAACGACTTGTGCCGCTGTATGTCAGTTCTAAATAGTATTTTTTCGGTAACTTGAATCCTGTGGTTATGTTTGCAAAATAGAGATAGTGCGACATAACAGGATCGTTGGCTGTGGCTCGTATATCTTGCTTCACTCCGACCAGATTAGCATTCACATTGCACCATTCGACCGGCTTCAACGGGAAAATAAGAGCGATATAGTAGTGATTCTCGCTGTAGTGATTTTCAGGCGTGATATAGGTTATTTTGGGATTGGTCGGATCAATCTTGCACACTTCACGTATCAGATCGTGGTGTAAATGTCCGCCGAACGACAGGATGTAACGGTAATGGTAAACGGCCGTAATTCCGAGGTTGTTGATATATGTCGGGCGTAGCTCCGGATTACCTACCATGTACGAGTAGTCGGAATATTGAACACGGTTCGGATTCAGGTGCCAGAAATTGGGTCGTTCGATGTTTCTGGAATACTGACCGATAAGCATGAAAGTGCGCATGGCATCGAACGAATAAGTGACATTAACGCTCGGAAACAGATCGAAATAGTGACGGCTGATATACCCGTTTTGTCCGTCAACATTCGTATATTCTCCTCTTAAACCGCCTGAAAGGCTGAATTGACGGATATTCGCGGCAAAGGTGCCATACATTGCACCGATGTTTTCTGTGTAGTTGAGCAAGAAACTGTAGTCGGGTAGCGTTTGCCATTTTAATGTCGAATAGCTTTCGTACCGGACGGTATCGGCAATACTGTTTCGGGTATATTTGATCCCGGCAGAATATTTTGCACCTCCGTGTAATATCTTGTTAACCATTGCATCAGCTGTAAATATCTTATAGGTTGATGCTGAATTACTTCTATAGATGCTGTCGCTGACAAAACTGCCCGTTGTAAAATAAGAATTGTAATCGTTTTTACCGGTAACTTTCTTTTTGGTATAGTTGGTGATCACTTTCAATGAGGAGCCGAGCGTATCCAGTTTTAATATATAGTTCAATAGGGCATTAAAATTTTCCGCATTTTCGTTCTGGTTGTAATTGCTTGACCCTTTAGCTGTTAATCCATTTTGTATAATGAGCGTATTTGCCGATGTCGGATTAGGTGTACTTTGTTTCGAGTATTCTATTTCCGCACCAAGGCTGTTGCGCTTGTCGGCATCGTAAATAGCACTTATTTTCCCAATGCCCGAGCGGGTTTTCTGGTTCATAAGTGACTGCGATTTGAAGTAGGTATTGTCGTCGTTGTGGTATGCGCGGGTAGCGACCATCTCGTTTTTTCCTTTTGTTGTGATGTTGCCTGAGGCACTGGCATCGAATGTCCATTTGTTCAGGCTGACATTCAAGGTTCCGGAAGGATCGTATTCTCCAAGATACTTTCCTTGTAGTGTATTGAAAACCAAATTGCCATTAATGCCTTTCTCCATTTGTTTCCGGAGAATAATCTTAACCACTCCGCTGTTGGTATCGGCACTGTATTCGGCACCTGCCTGCGGAATTACTTCTACGCGGGCAATATTTGCCGATTGAATGTTGCGAAGGTAGTTGTACAAGTCTTTGCCTGAAAGTTTTATCTCACGTTCATTGATAAAAACTTTGCTGCCGGAAGCACCGTTGATAGAGACTCCATTCTCGTCGACCCAGACGCCGGGGGCTAAGCGAAGGACTTCCGAGGCATCCTTATTGAGTGAGGCCGGTGTTTTGTCGATTCGCATGACAAACCTGTCGGCTTCGCGTGTTATGGCTGACGCTTTTACCACCACCTCGCTTAATCCTACTGTGGATTCTGTTAACTTGAAAACTCCCAGATTTTGATCGGAAGCAGTTATGTCTTCATCCATAGGCTTGTACGCGAGGTTTCTTATCTTCATGTGATATCTTCCGTCTGCCATCGCTAAAGTAAACCGACCCACAGAATCGCTGATTGCAGTCGCTACCGGTTTATCTCCGTTAAAGAACGCAATGGTGGCAAACTCAATCGGTTCTCCTTTGCTACTTGTTACGTATCCAATCCGGTTTTGTGCTGAAAGTATGTGGCAGAGGGTAAGCAGTAGCAGTATCAGTCCGATTTTAATCAAAAGTCTCATTCTTGTAGTTATTTAGTGCCCATCATTTCTTTTACGTCGATCAATTTGATCTCTATCTTGTTTTCTCCCTCTTTGATTGTTACTCTTTCTTTTTGGTAGCAGGGCTCAACCGGAATTTGGGTTTCGTCTTTGTCCAGTTGATGATTGTCGTTTACATCCTGATAAACATATAAACCGCCCGATCCTGTCGGAACATCTTTCAAAGTGCAAGTCACAGCGTTGGTCGAGGTAACCGGTACCATGCTGTATACAATTTGTTTTGGGTTCGACTGATCGCCGAAGGCTACCATCAGATTTCCTTTGGCTTCTTTTATACCTTTCACCGAAACGATCAACGTTCCTTTTTGTGCATAACACATGCAACCGGCAAGCATGCAGATTGCCATTGCAGCTCCTAATCTCTTTAGTGTTTTCATAATAATTATGTTTTGATGTTAGAACTATCTTATAAATACATTGCAAAGATAAAGTAGTTTATAAAATAAACCAAATGTTTTGATGATTTATTTCAAAAAATATTTTCGGAAGCTGAAAATGAATTATACACGATGCGGGAATTGCGTATTTAGAAGAAGAAAGAGATAGGTCTCATTTGCAAATGTTGCAACGTCAGATTTGTAACGGCCTTGTCCGGTGAGCCAAAAAGCAAGAGAGGAAGCGGAAAGAATCGTCCTTGTTTGAAGTTTCCGACGAAAGGAGGCAACGAGTTTGGACGATTCCAGCTTCCGAACGCCGGTTTTTTGAGCGAAGCGGGCATAGCCTTGAATTTTTTGCTTCCTTTTTGCTTCAAGGCAAAAAGGAAGTCGGGGTCACAGGGGTGGAAACCCCTTTTCAAAATCTTAACTGCTTAATATTCGCATATTCATATATTTGCGGGGGGTAGATTGCGGATTTATAAGGAGGCATGCGTATTTTTGTCTTTACATAAAAAAACAACCCGCCGATAGGACGAGTTGTTTATGGTGGCGTTATGCCGAGTAATTTTTATTCTAAACCAGACAACTGGCTGGAAATTATTCGACGGTAACCGATTTTGCTAAATTACGCGGTTTATCTACATCACAACCTCTCAACACCGAAGTGTAATACGCAAACATCTGTAAAGGTACAGCAGTCAGGATAGGGGAGAAGTATTCGTTGTAGTCCGGTATTTCAATTACATATTCCGATAGATCGGCCTGTCGCTCTGTGCCATTCTTGCAAATAAGAAGAACTTTGGCTCCGCGGGTTCTTACTTCCTTGATGTTGCTTATCATCTTCTCAAAAAGATGGGTTTGCGTTGCTATAGCCACTACGGGCATATCGGTAGTAATCAGTGAAATAGTCCCGTGTTTCAATTCTCCGGCTGCATAAGCATCACTGTGGATGTAGGAAATTTCTTTTAATTTCAGAGAACCTTCAAGCGACAGCGAGTAGTCGAGACCACGACCAATGAAGAAAATGTCATGAGCATTCTGGAACTTGCTGGCAACGAATTTACAATTGTCCGCATTCTGAAGAACCTCTTCAATTTTTGCCGGTAACGCGAGTAAATCATCACACAGTTTTGCTGTCTCTTTTTCGTCGATTAAGCCCTTTACACTTGCCATTTTGATGGCAAACAAGTACATAACCGAAAGCTGAACTGTATAGGCTTTTGTACTGGCAACCGCAATTTCGGGGCCAGCCCAGGTGTAGATAACGCTGTTGGCTTCACGGGCGATGGAAGAACCCACCACATTCACTACCGCCAGCGTATGAACGCCCTGTTCTTTTGCCAGTCGCAGTGCCGCTAAGGTATCAGCAGTTTCTCCTGATTGCGAAATGATGATAACCAAATCGTCATCGGGATTGAGGATTGGTTTGCGGTAGCGGAATTCGGAGGCAATATCCACCTCAACCGGAACTCTTGCCAATTGCTCTATTACTGATTTACCTACCATTCCGGCATGCATTGCCGTACCACATGCAACAATCCAGATATGTTTGAAACTTTTCAGGATTTCATCGGTCAGAGCCTTGATGCCAAAATCCGGAGCTCCGTTGATTATACGTGGTGAAACAGTATTGGTGATAGCGGTTGGTTGCTCGTAAATTTCTTTGAGCATAAAATGGGGATATCCACCTTTTTCGGCAGCTTCAATGTCCCATGTGGCAGTAAAAATCTCTTTTTGGATAGGATCTCCGTCTGTATCGACGATATCGATTTTATCTTTTTCTATTATAGCAATTTCGTTTTCCTCCAGCAGATAATAGCTTCTGGTATATTTCAGGATTGCAGGAATGTCAGATGCAATAAAGTTTTCTCCCTCGCCGATGCCCACAATAAGCGGACTGTCTTTACGAACTGCAAATATCTTGTCCTGACAGTCCTGAAACATGATCCCTAAAGCGTAAGATCCTTTCAGGTTCTTAATGACGGTAGAAATTGTTTCTACAGGGTTTCCGTTGTAGTAATAATCGAGCAATACGGCAACAACTTCAGTGTCGGTTTCCGAAAGGAATTTATATCCTTTTTCAACCAGTTTCTCTTTAAGTTGAAGGTAATTTTCGATGATCCCATTGTGAACGATAGTAACCCGTTCGTTACCATGAGGATGGGAGTTTACATCAGAAGGTTCTCCATGAGTAGCCCAGCGGGTATGTCCGATACCTACCGTTCCCAGAGGTTTACCCAGCGAAGTTATTTTGTTTTCGAGATTGTCAAGCCGACCTTTTGCCTTGATAACCTGAATTTTAGAGTCTTCGAAAATAGAAATTCCGGCTGAATCATAGCCCCTGTATTCCAGTTTGCGTAACCCGTCTACAAGAACATCTGTAGCCGCTTTTGTGCCGATATATCCAACAATTCCACACATTTTGTGATGAATAAATGATTAAACACTATCACCAGCACACTATTCTCAATTACCAGATGATTGACATACATGGAGTTAGAGAAGTATCAACCCACAATATTTGAATGAACAAAGAAAGTAATTTTTTATCAGATAGTACGAACGTGGTCAAAAATAATCCGATTTTGTTGACCTTTGGGTTTAATTATTCGGATGTCGCGACCTCCGAGTCGCTGTAAGTGTTTGATTGAGGCAATCGCACCATCCGAGTCTCAGAACCGTCCTTTCCACAGTTTGCGCAACCATTCTGCCTGCTTTTGTTCCGCCTGGTTATCGGCAGCATGCCAGATTGATTGAGACTTCAGCTCGTCAGGCAAAAACTGTTGCTCAATGAAATGGTTTTCTCCGTCGTGCGAGTAGCGGTATTCTTTCCCGTAATTGAGCTGCTTCATGAGCTTGGTGGGGGCATTGCGCAGATGTAGAGGTACCGGAAGGTCTCCCGTTTCTTTTACCAGAGCAAGCGCTTCGTCGATGGCAAGGTAAGCTGAGTTGCTTTTCGGACTGTTTGCCAGATAGATGGCTGTTTCAGACAAAATTATACGGCCTTCGGGCCATCCGATTTTTTGCAGGGCATCGAAACAGGCATTTGCCAGTAAGAGCGCATTCGGATTTGCCAATCCGATATCTTCTGCGGCTGAAATAACCAGACGCCGCGCTATAAATTTAGGATCTTCACCCCCGGCAACCATTCGGGCAAGCCAATAAACTGCTGCATCGGGATCACTGCCCCGGATTGATTTGATGAAAGCCGAAATAATGTCGTAATGCATCTCTCCGCCTTTATCATAAGTAGCCAGATTCTCCTGTAAGCGGTCGGTAACCAATGTGTTGGTTATTACCAGTTCTTCTTCGGGAGATGCATTGACGACTAATTCCAGAATGTTGAGCAGTTTTCGGGCATCGCCTCCTGAAAAACGTAGCAATGCATCGTCCTCTTTGATGTTGATATTCCGTTGCTTCAGCTCAAAGTCGGTGGTTAAAGCCCTTTTTACGAGATCCTGCAAATCTTTCTTGTCAAGTGATTTTAGAACATAAACCTGGCAGCGCGACAGCAACGGAGTAATCACTTCGAAGGAAGGATTTTCCGTTGTAGCTCCAATCAGAGTAACAGTGCCATTCTCCACAGCACCCAGCAGAGAATCTTGTTGCGATTTGCTGAAACGATGTATTTCGTCTATGAACAAAATCGGGTTCGGTTGATTGAAAAATCGGTTGCTCTTTGCTTTTTCGATCACCTCCCGCACATCTTTTACGCCCGAATTGATGGCGCTTAGTGTGTAAAACGGTCTTTCTAACCGATTTGCAATAATTCTGGCAAGGGTGGTTTTGCCTACACCGGGAGGGCCCCACAAAATGAATGACGAGAGATTTCCCGATTCGATCATTTTGCGAAGGATAGCACGTTCTCCCACAAGATGCTTCTGTCCGATGTATTCGTCCAGACTTTTGGGGCGCAGTCGTTCGGCTAAAGGTGCAGACATTAAATTAGTTATAAATTTGAAAGGTTAGATGTTCAAAGCTGAAATAAATAAACTCTGAACATCCAACCTTTGATTGTTGTTGGTTTTTATTTCAGGTTCAACACTTTGCCGAATACAGCGGGCGAACCATAAGTAATGTCGTTCAGTTGGTAAAGCTTTTTAACCTTGATTCCGTAGGTTTGTGAGATGGAGTGCATTGATTCTCCGGCTTCTACACGGTGTGTTGCAGGAACGTTTTTAGCAGCTTTGCTCTTTTTCGTTCCCAGATAAACTACCTCATTGACACTCAGCGCATAGTCGTCGGTCACTTCGTTTTTGTAGCGCAGCACTTTTTCGGGTAAGTTGACTTCTCTTGCGATTGACTTATAGGTGTCTCCGGGTTTTGCAAGCACATACTTCACCCCATTGTTCTTGTATACTTTATGGTCAAAAGGTTCTTCAATTACCCCGAAGTCGCTGCTAACTACCGACGAAGATTCTGCCAGTGCTTCTGCAATCGTTTTTTCTTCTATAACCGCTTTCTTTTTCTTTTTATTTGAGGCCAGCAACTTGCTGTTTTCCGAATCAAGCATGTTTAGCTGGTAAAGCTCGATAAGATTTATCAGGCTTGAAGCATATGTTTTACTTGTTGCATATCCGGTTGACTGGAGGCCATTGGCCCAGCCTTTATAGTCATCTGACTTTAACGAGAAAAGAGGAGCATATCGGCTTCTTTTTGCAAGAAATGAAGAGTGGTCTTCGTATGACTCTTTGGGATTTGAATATTTGCGGAAGCATTCATTTTTCTGATCATCATCCTGAAAGAAAGTGTCTCCTCTCCAGTCGGAACATTTTATGCCAAAGTGATTGTTTGCTTCAGTTGCCAAAGGACTTTTTCCGGCTCTTGACTCCAACAGGCCTTGTGCCAGCGTTATACTTGCGGGAATTCCATATTTTTTCTGTTCGGTAATTGCTATTGTCTGGTATTTTTTGATATACGCCTCATAATCCGGTTGGCGCTTCTGGGCTGTAAGGCAAAGAGATACCAGGAAAAGTACGGTTAGTGTGTTTAGAATCTTCTTCATGAATGTGAACTTTGGTTAGAGAATTTATTTTATGCTGTTTATTACTTTATTTTCCATGCTCCGTCTTCGAATTTAATCGACAGTTGCTCTGACTTCAAAAGGGGTTTCAATTCTTTCCAGTCATCATCAGCAAGAAATTGTCTGGCATTGCATGATGCTGTTATGCTTTTCCCTTGCTCTGTAAAAGCATAGCTTATGAAAAGCGGAGTCAGCAGCCGGTTTGCAATAGAAAGATCATATTCCGATAATTCTTTGGCAATGAAATCGGAAGCTGATAAAGTGGGAAAGTCCATTGTGAACTGCTTCCATTCGGGAGAATAAAAATTGATGTGCGACTGACAGGCCGGAGCGCATGTCGTGAAAATTACCGCGATAAACGGTGATGATTCCGCTCCCAAAACCTGCATTTCCATACTGCCTTTTCGGGATGTCTTCAGCAGCAGGTGCTTCGTCTCTTCATTATAGTCAATCAACTTACAGTAGCCATTCAGACTGTTTTGAATGGAATCAACCTTTTTGTCTTTGAAATAAGCAAACAGCTCTGTTCGTTGCGATTGGTCGAGCCACAAAAGGTCGGTCGGCATCGTTTGAAACAATTTCTCAACAGAGATTTGACCCGATACCGGAAATAACGATATTGCGCTGAATATCAATAAAATTATCTGTCTGTGCATATATTTATATTTTTGCAGCCGATGAAGACTGATTTATTTCTTTTCGGTTTTCTTCTTGCGAAATATACCTTTGATTTTTCCCCACGTGTTGACTAAAAGTTCTTTATAATCAGTCAGAATTTCTTTGAAACTGTTGAAGTTTTCTGTATAAGTCAAACCAAGACCTTGCGTATATGGTGCCGGATTGAGTTGTTTGTAGTCGTTGGTGCGGTTATATCCACGCACACGCCATTTACCGTTGTTTGACAACACATACTGAATATCGACATCTCCAATGAATTTACTGGTCGAAAAATTATCGTTCCGATAACCTACACTGCCATTTATAATCCAACGGTTGTTTTGATACATAATCTCTGCTTCGTAGTCCGTTCCGGTATATTCTCCTACTCCGGATGAACGCAGATTAAAACCAACATTAACGCCCGATACGGCTTGTGACAGCCAGCTGTTGAGCTGATTAGACAACGTTGAACTGGCAACTGAAATCAATTCTCCCTGACCGATCGGGTTAACCGATGATCGCATGTAGTCGGGTGTATAGAAGCGGTTGAACGCTAATAACCAGATCATTTGCCGGTTCATCATATCGTTTGTGTTTACGACATTCTTTACAGCACGTTTTACTTCATCTCTTGAGTTAGGTAGATTGATGTCAAATTTGATATCCGGTTTCATCAGGCTACCGGTGAGGTTTAGCAGACATTCCACAACAGCACTCGACCGACCTGAGTTTTTCAGAATATCTACATCCAGATCGGCTAAGGATGCATTCATCTGATAGCGGGCATTAATGTCAATCAGAGCATTATAAGCATTTCCGTTCCACCGGATAGCACTTCCTTTGTCAATCTTGAACTCTCTGCTTAGTGCATTCTGGAAAGTAAAGAGGTATTTTCCCTCGTTTATGGTGTAACTTCCCTGCATCTGCAGATCTGGATTGTGCAAAGTGTATCCCACATTCAATATTCCGGATCCTACGGCATCTATCTTGTCTCCGGCTTTCGGGTCAATAATCAGGTGTATCTGAGCATCCGGGGTGACATTCAGCATTGCATTTATCACTGTAGGCGTGCTGTTAACTGATTTATTGTTTTGTTGTTCACCGGTAACGGTAGCGTTACGCTTCTTCTTGACAACATACTCGATGAAAGAATTGTCGGCTGCGCTTACTGCCGAACCAATTGATATGTAAACATTTGTTTTTGGCCTTGATGTCGCGTTGATGTTGATTTTGGTACCCTGACCATCTCCTGTAACCCGTACATCTCCGTCTGCATATACCTTTCCCCAAAAGTTTTCACTATCGGTTTCTTTGGTATTCATTGATAGTAAATTGTGTGCGGTAACCTGTACGTCGAATTTCCAGTCTTTTAAATAATTGTTGGGTGCCGTGCATGAAAGGACTCCTGTGTTGTTTTCGGCATCATGCAAAACGACATTTTTCAGAATGATTGCTTCTTTACGGAGGTGTACCGAGTCGCTGAAAGTATACATCGTACCTAATGAACTAAGTCCGGCTTGACCGTTTTCGATTTTTACATCACCATTAAACCATATATTTCCTTTCACGAGGAACATCCCCATTTTTCCTGTTGCGGTTCCTTGCGGGTTCGATAAGAACGAGGTCAGGTAAGGGTTAAGGAATGTAATTGGAAGATGTCTGGCAAATCCGTAAAGAGCCATTGAGTCTTTTGCGGTGTAGAAGCCTCCTTTTAAGAGAGCAACAGTGTCAGTCTTGCTCATCACGCGTCCCATAAGGTTCAACTTCCGGTTTGCTTCATCCCATCCGCTTTCAGCATAGGTATCGCCCCAAATGCAGTGATTCAGTCCGAAATCACGGGCAAAAACATTGACTTTCGCAATCGGATGGTTCAAAACACTAAGTATAGTTACTTTGCCGGTGACATTACCATTCAACGATGGGTTTTGCATGTGAGCCATTTTGGACACATAATCCAGCTGAATTCCTTTTATGTCGATACACAAACTGTCGGTTGCCTGTGCAGAAATTGTTCCGTCAATGCTGAGGTGTTGTTGCTGGCGCTCGACCATAAATTGATTGATCCAAACACTCTTCATATCCGTCTTTACTGTGCTTGGA
>JAUZOL010000116.1 GCA_030706455.1 Bacteroidota bacterium | reverse complement strand
GAGATGTTCTTAATTTCATTTGATTGATAAACTTTCATAACTGTATAGATTTAAGTTTTACAATTAGTTATCAAGCAAAAATAGTCTTTTGAGGACTCAATTTTGCATATGCCAATATAGCGAGATTTGATTAAAAACTCCTTGGATACCACATGTTTAACAACATTGTTTTTTGGCATGAGATCGGTGGTTTGTTTCAGGAAGGAGAGATATCTAATTGAGAATTGTATACACTTAATCGATATAATGTCTGATAAAGAAAAAAGTACCGGAACCATTTTGTTTATGGGCAAAATGATTAATCCGGTCACAGAGTAATTGTAATCTTGCTACATCATTGCCGGAGGACTAATGGGGATGCTTCTGTTCTCGGGCAGAATTAATACAATTGTAATGAAAAGTAGATGTTGATGCCCGAAAACTGAAAAATTATTGCTATTTTTGTGGAAAATTCGAGCATATCGTTACTTTTTTATGAACATTCTCATTATCAATGGTCCAAACCTTAACCTGCTGGGCAAAAGAGAACCGGAAATCTACGGAACATTGACTTTCGATGACGTTTTTTCTAGTCTTAAAGCCCGCTTTCCTGAACATAACTTCCACTATGTTCAATCCAACCACGAAGGCACGATAATTGATACACTTCACGAGCATGGATTTACGATTGACGGTATTGTGCTGAATGCAGGAGCTTATACGCATACATCCATTGCAATAGCCGATGCAATTCGTTCAATCACGTCACCTGTGGTTGAAGTGCATATTTCTAATGTTTTCCAACGTGAAGAGTTTCGTCACCATTCTACTATTTCAGGGGTTTGCATGGGTACCATTGTAGGGTTTGGTTTTGATTCTTACCGTTTGGCTATTGAAGCATTGATAGAACGGGCAATCAAGAAATAACTCTTTCGTAAAGAATGCATATTTCTTTATTTAATTGAGAATTGGCGTGCCTTTTACCTGACTTCTTAACTTATTTACGCAAGCAAATTCTGGCGTTTCGTATTATCTTTGAAAGAAATATGGTTTCGCTTGGGTTTGGATTTGATATTTAAAGACATCAACATTTACTCTTATGATAAAATACACTAAAATTGTAGCCACGCTTTCCGATAAGCAATGTGATCCTGCGTTTCTTCGCGAGTTATTCAATGCAGGAATGAATGTGGTTCGCCTTAACACGGCACATCTTGACGAAGCCGGTTTAAATAAAATTGTAACCAATGTACGTAAAGTCTCTAAATACATTGGCGTGCTGGTAGATACCAAAGGACCGGAAGTTCGTACAACTATAACACCTGAAAATATCAACATAGAAACCGGAGATCGTATTAAGGTGGTGGGAAATCCACAACAACAAACCACAAAAGAATGCATCTCAGTTTCTTATCCATATTTCGTTCGTGATTTGAATATTGGTGACGACATTTTGATTGATGATGGTGAAATTGATTTGAAAGTTGTTGAGAAAACCGATGAGTACCTGGTTTGCGAGGCCACAAATGATGGTGTTTTGGGAAGTCGTAAAAGTGTGAACGTTCCTGGTGTTCGTATCAATCTGCCTTCGTTGACAGACCGTGACCGCGAATTTATTCAATATGCCATCAAACACGATATTGACTTTATTGCTCACTCATTTGTGCGTAATAAGCAGGATGTGTTGGATATTCAAAAAATATTAGATGAACATAAGAGTCCGATCAAAATTATTGCCAAGATTGAAAATCAGGAAGGTGTTGATAATATTGATGAAATTCTCCAATATGCTTATGGTGTGATGGTGGCGCGTGGCGACCTGGGTATTGAAGTGCCTCAGGAAAAAATTCCGGCTATTCAGCGCCGTTTGATTCGTAAGTGTGTGATGGCTAAAAAACCGGTTATTGTGGCTACTCAGATGTTGCATACGATGATTAAAAACCCGCGTCCTACCCGTGCTGAGGTTACTGACGTGGCAAATGCTATCTATTCCCGTACGGATGCTGTGATGTTAAGTGGAGAAACTGCTTACGGTAAATATCCTGTTGAAGCCGTTCAGACAATGGCTCGTATTGCTCAGGAAGCCGAACAAGCCAAGATGGCAGAAAATGAAATTCCTATCTCTTACTCCAAAGATGAGTTTGATGTTACTTCATTTTTGGCTCACCGCGCTGCCGAAGCGTCTACCGAACTTGGTGTTAAGGCTATTATTACAGATACCTATACTGGTCGCACAGCTCGTTTTCTGGCGGCGTACCGCGGAACCAGTCCTGTAATTGCTATTTGCTATGACAAACGCCCAATGCGTCAGTTGATGTTGTCTTACGGTATTATTCCTATGTATCAGGCTTTGAAGGAAGATCGCAGAGAATATTTCTTCGCCGCATTGCGTCTTTTGTTACGTAAAGGCTTGCTTAAACAAAACGATTTGGTAGCTTACCTGAGTGGTAGTTCCGGATTGGGTGGTGGAACATCGTTCCTGGAAATCAATCATGTGGGTACAATTCTTGCAAACGATAACGAATATATTCTTCCAACATTCCGATAAAATTTATTCATAACTTTAAACTTTATCGGCTTTTAAGGGTCTCAGTATTGATGAATGAATGGTCATTTGTCATCTGACAACAGGCTTCTCTGTTCAGGGAAGCCTGTTTGTTAATAGGAATATTGAAATGAAGAATGAATAATAACTAAATGTGATTTTTGAATGAAAAGGAATGTGATTTTGTTGTTTGCCTGTCTTTTAAGTTTAAATGTTCTGTTTGCCGAGACGGTAATAAAGGGGATTATAAAAGACGCAGGTACCAATGGGCCGCTTGGATATGTTAATGTGGTTTTGACAAAGCCGGGCCAAAAGATTCCGGTTGCAGGTGCAGTGACGAATGATCAGGGCACTTTTTTATTGTCGAAAGTAAATAATGGAAAATATCAGCTCGAAATTTCGTTTGTAGGATATACTCCTGTAAGTAAATTGATTACTGTTGCCGGAAAGCCTGTCGATCTGGGAACTGTGCTTTTGTCGGAAGACAGTAAAACCCTCAACGAGGTTCAGGTTCGTGGGCAAGGTCCGCAAATGAAACTGGAGATTGATAAAAAGGTCTTTACGGTTGACCAAACAATTGCGGCCGCAGGATCTTCCACTTCTGAAATGTTGCGTAATATTCCTTCGGTAGATGTGGATAATGATGGCAATATTTCGTTGAGAAATAATGCTAACGTTGAAGTGTGGATCAATGGAAAACCTTCGGGATTAAGTGCTGATAACCGCGCACAAATACTGGAGCAAATGCCGGCGGAAAGCATTGAAAAAGTTGAACTTATCACAAACCCTTCAGCCAAGTATAACCCGGAAGGATCGGCAGGTATTATTAATTTAATATTGAAGAAAAACCGAAAAGCCGGGTATTACGGCTCCATTTCGTCCGGAGTGATGATTCCTCAAAACGGCAAACTGGGATACAATGCAGGTGCGAGTATTAATTACAATAGTTCGAAAGTGGATGCGTTTGCCAGCATTGGAATGCGCCGGATGTCAATGTCAGGTGGGGGCTGGAGTGATAGATATACCATTGACCCTGCGACAAACAATGTTTTATCGCTTCTTAAGCAGACGAATGAATCGACCCGAAGCATGAATGGGCCATTTATCAGAGGCGGTCTTGATTATCATCTTGACGAGAAAAGTACACTTGGACTCTCCGGGTTTATGATGTTTGGTTCGTCAGATGGGCCATCGACCATCAATTATCAGTCATTTGATGCAAATAATAATTTGATACGTCAGTTTTCACGAGAAAATACTTCGTCTGGAAACCGGAATATGTTTGATATTGACTTAAACTATAAAAAGGAAATTGATAAAAAAGGAAGTGAGTTATTGGCTACACTCTCTTTTTCGAATCATCCTAATAGTTCTGATGCCGGACACATCCAGTATGACAATTTGGGGCTGATGACGTCTCAGCAATCGCAGCATACCAGCGGGAAAAACCCTGAAGCGGAGTTGAAGGTTGATTACACGAAGAAATTTTCTGAGAATAGCAGATTGGAAGCAGGGTTTGACGGAAACTATGAAGTGCGTAATTCAGATATAACAGGCTATACAAACGGGTTGTATGATACCCGCTTGAGCAATGAATTTGACTATACGGAAAGAAATTATGCAGCTTATGCAACCTATGCAAGCAAATGGGGTAAGTTTGGTGCGCAATTTGGACTGAGAGGAGAACTTTCGGATATTAATTTTACTTCTGATGGTAAAGATTATTCGATTCATTACATACAGCCATTCCCCAGCGTTTACCTGAGCTACGCTATGGATAAGGGCAATGAGCTTCAATTGAATTATACCCGTCGACTGAACCGTCCCCGTGGTCGCTCATTGAATCCGTTTATTGATACATCCGACTCAACAAGCTGGTACTTTGGAAATCCCACTTTGACACCGGAATATACGAACTCGTTTGAGTTGAATTATCTGAAAAGCTGGGAGATGCATTCATTATCTGCATCATTGTATTACAGATATACGACGGATGTGATGCAGTCGGTACGCTGGCTGGAAGGTGGTATTATGATGAATACCACAATGAATGGAGCCAAAACGGAGTCAGCCGGCCTTGAAGTTGTCCTGAAGAATAGCTTTTTCCGCATCTTGAGCCTGACGACTACGTTTAATGGATTTTACAGTAATTTGCACACGGGACAATACTTTGTGGACAATACTACGATAAACATTCCAGGCAAAGAAAGTTTTTCATGGAATGTAAAATCGATAGCCAATGTTATGTTGCCGGCCAATTATTCTATGCAGCTTATAGGTGCCTATAGCGCCCCGTATTATGTGTCTCAGGGAAAGAATAAAGGCAATTACTCTCTTGATTTTGGATTGAGAAAATCGTTCTTTAACAGAAAACTTACTGCAAATCTGAATGTCAGGGATGTCTTTAATTCACGTAAATTCCGGACAGATACATGGGGTGCAAATTTCACCCAGCAGTCTGAAAGTTATTTTAATGGACGGGTAATTGGTGTGAATGTGTCTTATAATTTTGGTAATGGGAAATCTTCCCGTAAGCAAAAGAGTAAGCAGTCCAATGAAGATATGAACAATAATGAGAACATGATGGATATGCAATAAATTAAATAATAGTAACATTATTTTCTTGTTACAATGGAATGTCCATGGTAACTTTGACGACAAAATGCCGGAGAAGTTTTCATGGACATTTTTATATCTAACTTACTATTATCTAACCACTACTGAATGAAATCAAATTTCTTTGCCAAACTCTTTATTCCAAAAGAAAGAGTTTTCTTCGACTTGTTTGAGGAAGATACCAATAACATTTGTTTAATCGCACAATTGTTACTTCAGTTAGTAAATGAGCCGGATGAGGTAAAGCGTCGTGAAATTAAAAACAAAATGCACGATGTGGAGCATGCTAACGATCAGGTTACTCATAAAGTTCTTGAAGAACTGGGCCGTAATTTTATTACACCGTTTGACAGGGAAGATGTGCATAGTTTAATCTCAGCCCTGGATGATGTGACGGACTTTATTTATGTAGCGGCAAAGAGTATGTTGCTTTATAAAGTAGACCCCACACACGATCAGACTATTGTTGCTACGGTGGATTTGATCCATAAAGCAGCGGAAGATCTTAATGTTGCCGTGCAGGGACTTCGTGATCTGAAGAAAACAGATCAGGTTGTAAAGGCTCTGGTACATGTCAATAGTATCGAGAATCACGCGGACGATCTTTTGTATACAGGTCTTGAACGTCTGTTTGATCATGAAAAGGATATGGTGCAGATCTTAAAAAGACGCGATGTTTATTATCAACTGGAAACGGTAACAGATAAATGTGAAGACGTTTGTGACGTTATCGAAAATATAATGATTAAATACGCATAACCGGCTATGAGTTTCACGTTATTAATCATCATTATTCTTGCCTGCTTTGTATTTGATCTGATCAATGGATTTCACGATGCTGCGAATTCTATTGCTACGGTTATTTCAACGAAGGTGTTGACTCCTTTTCAGGCCGTTTGCTGGGCCGCTTTCTTTAACTTTGTGGCTTTTTGGATCTTTGACCTTAAGGTGGCAAATACGGTGTCAAAAACCGTTCATCCTGAAACGATCAACCTGGTTGTAATTCTGGCGGGTGTTATTGCTGGTATTACATGGAACCTGATTACGTGGAGGTTTGGTATTCCTTCCAGTTCTTCGCATACGTTGATGGGAGGCTTTGCCGGAGCGGCAGTGGCTCATGCCATGAGCTTTAGCGTGGTGAATTCGGAAGTGATCGAAAAAACAGTTTTGTTTATCTTCGCAGCACCTCTTATTGGTATTGTGACCGGGTTAATTATTGCAACAATCGTGATAAATCTTTTCCGGCGGGTCAATTCCTATAAGGCCGATCATATTTTCCGGCGATTGCAATTGTTTACTTCTGCGTCTCTTAGTTTGGGACATGGTGGTTCCGACTCTCAGAAAGTTATTGGTATTATTATGGCAGCTTTGGCTGTTTATAATGGATATTGTGCTAAAAACGGGATATACGTTCCGGAGTGGCTTGCTCATAAGGATATGCATCATGTTCCGGAATGGTTGCCGATCTCATGTTATACGGCGATAGGTTTAGGTACGTTGATGGGGGGTATGCGAATTATCAAGACAATGGGAACGCGTATCACTAAAGTGACTCCTTTTGAAGGTATTGCTGCGGAGACAGCTGGTGCTATAACGTTGTACGGAGTATCTCAGGGGCTTGGGGTGCCTGTGAGTACAACTCATACTATTGCAGGGTCAATTATGGGGGTTGGAATGCTGAAGCGTATTAGTGCGGTGCGTTGGGGGATAACCCGCCAGCTGCTTGTCGCTTGGGTAATCACTATTCCTATAAGTGGAATGATAGCTGCGATAGTCTACTGGATATTTAAAATATGCGGTGTGCATTAAAATAGTAAAGTAAAAAATGGAGACTGCTTAAGGTGTTATCTTGAGCAGTTTTTTTATTTTTGTAGGACAATCGTATATTCTTCGGTTTTGATGTTTATATGATATGACTTTAGTATTCATCCAACTTTTTTGAGTCGAATGAAAAAAAACAACTTTTGCCTGTTAGTGTGTCTGGCTCTTTTACTGCCGTGCAGTGTTAATGCACAAGTGAATACGTTATATTACATGGAGAATGTTCCGGCACGCAACGTTCTTAATCCTGCCTTTATACCCGGTCAAAAATTTTATATTGACTTACCGGTTATTTCCGGTGTCGCTTTCAGTGTCGGTAATAACTCGGTTTCTGCACAGGATATTGTGGTTAAAAAAGGCGATGAATTGGTTCCTGAATTGCAATCTAACGCCGATCATAGTCCGTTTTTGAATAAATTGAAAACAACAACCAATATCACCTCGGAGTCCAGGGTGAACTTGTTGGGTTTTGGTTTTAGGTTGCCGGAGGGTTATTTTACATTTGGTATTAGTGAGCGGGATCGGGTAGGGATAAATATTCCGAAATCATTAGTCCGGCTTGGATTCGATGGCGCTCCGGTAGCTCTCGAAACCAAAAGGTACAATCTTCATAAAATTGGTTGCGATGCATCAACATATCTGGAAATGGCGTTCGGTTATTCCCGAAAAATAGATGACAGTTGGACAGTGGGCGGAAAAGTGAAGGTTTTATTTGGCGAGGCTCATGCAGATCTTTCTTTTTCAGAATTAGGGCTTGATGTCGGAGATCAGTATATTGATTTGTATGGAAAGGGTAAGGCAAGATTTACATCCCCTGTTGCAGTTTCGCAGAGAAGTGACGGATTGCCTTATATTCGGCAGGAGGATGCCAAACTGGATAAGATGCTTCATCCAGTGGGGTTTGGTCTGGGGCTTGATGCCGGAGCAGCTTATCGGTACGATGACAGGCTTCAATTTTCAGGATCTATAGACGATGTCGGATTTATTCGTTGGAAAAAGAGTGATTGGGAAGGGAATTTGAATGCGCATACATCTTACAAGAGCTGGGATTTTACTGTTGATAATGCAACTTCTAATTGGGGGCAACAAATAAAAGACTCTCTCATAAATTCGTATACTCCTTCGTTTAATAATAATCGGGGCTATGTCAAAGCCTTGGCGGCAACTGTGCGTTTAGGAGCTGATTATGATTTGGTAAAAAAGAAGATTAACCTCGGATTGTTGTGTGTTAAAACTTTTGGAGGAAGATATCGATACAATGAAGTGCTGACTTCTGTAAATTTCCGCCCGTTTTATTGGTTTAATACTTCTGTGAGTTATGGATTGATAAATGGGAATATGGGAAGCCTGGGCTTGGGGCTGAACTTGATAGGAGGCCCGTTTAATTTTTTCGTTGCAACGGATTATATGCCCCTTTCTTATACGTCTAATAACATTCCCTACAAGTCAAAGTATGTGAATGGTCATGTGGGTGTGTCTCTTACTTTCAAAGACAGAATACGTAAACCTTTGTGTCATTGTGAATAAAAAAAAGGAACAGTAATTATTACTATTCCTTTCTAAAAGGGTGGCAGATGGGGTTCGAACCCACGACCAATGGAACCACAATCCACTACTCTACCCCTGAGCTACAGCCACCGTTTATTTGCGGTGCAAAAGTAGTGTAAATATTGTTTGAAACCAAGCTTTTTGCCTAAAAAAAAACATATAATTGCAAGTGTCAGTATTTTAATTGATTATAAATAGAGAGGGATGTCGAAGTATATATTTATCAGTGCGGAAACCGAGCGTCAATTGAAGCAAATCCGCCGCAGTATTTATCTTAAGATGAATGGTGTTACTGCAGATCGGATGGTGTCGGAAGGTTTCGCTTATGCTAAAAACTATGGAGTGTCATTGCCGGAATTGAAGCAGATGGCAGGTAAAATACCGCATGACAAGGCGCTTGCGGAAGCTTTGTGGCGAGATAAGGTTCGGGAGGCAATGCTGCTGGCAACTTTCGTTTATCCGGTCGAGGAGTTTGAACAGGACCGTGCCGATGCATGGGTGGCGGATGTGATGACGTTGGAGCTTGCCGAAAATCTCAGCAAAAATTTGTTGGGGAAATTGTCGTATATCGGTTCTATGGCTGAAGCCTGGGTAAATTCCGAAAATTATTGGGTATGTGCGGTCGGCTTTTTTTCTGCGGCCTTTGCTGTTGAACAGTTGGATCAGGAACAAAAGAAGGCGTTATTGTTGAAGGTGAGACAATCTATTAAGGTTAATGAGCTTCCTGTTTCTCGTGCTATCGCTTTGTTTTTACGCAAACTGGGCGGGCAGTCTCTGGAAGATGCGCGAGCTGTAATGTCGTTTTTGGTGGATTTTGCAATGTCTGAAGCGCGAGCGGAGCGAGATGATGATGAGGAAGTTAAACCCGATTTAGAATATCGGTTTGATATCTAAAAAGCAAAAGGGAAAGATTTAATCTTTCCCTTTTCTGTGTTGCGGAGGATGGACTCGAACCACCGGCCTCCAGGTTATGAGCCTGACGAGCTGCCAACTGCTCTACTCCGCGATTTTGTACTGCAAAGGTAAGGACTTTTTCCTATTTCGCAATAGCTGGTAATGAAAAAACAAAAATATTTTTTCATTGCCAGCTAATTTGTTTATATACAGTTGATAGTGCTGGTCCTGGAGATCGTTTTTCTTTGTTTTGATGCCCCAAAGAAGCGTCTTTATCGCTGCTTTGGGGTTTGAAGCCCTGTTTTCTTTCCGGAAAAACGGTTGTTGCTGGATGAAATGTGATTAGTCCTGTATTGTTAAATAGATTTATGTATCAAAATTACGTTATAATGAGAAAATAAAAAATATATATTATATTTACGGCATGAAAAAGTGTTTAGTTAATATAGTATTTATACTAGCGGGTCTTTTTTGTTATTCTCAAACGGCAAGTGTATTGCCCAAATCTTATTTTGCAGGGGGAGTTTCTGCTGCTCAAAAATGTGATTGGCAGGGATTTGATAATCCGGCGTTGTTGGCAGCGCGGGAGCGGTGCGGACTTTCATTGGTTTACGAAAACAGGTTTGAAATGAAAGAGTTATCAACGCAGCAGCTTTCGTTTTCTTTGCCGACTTCATTGATCAATATCGGAGTGGCAGTTTCTCGTTTTGGGTATTCTTCTTATAATGAAAAACTTGCCGGAATTTCTTTTGCCCGTACTTTTGATGAAGTGTTTTCCATGGGCGTGCAATTTAATTATTATACGGTTGCATTTTCGCGTTCTCTTGGGAGTAAGGGTGTTGTGGTGCCGCAAATCGGCTTGTTCTCGGAAGTGACTCCTGAATTTTATCTTGGGTTGAATGTGTTTAATCCGATGCATCAGCAACTGAAGTATCAGGAGATTGTAAAGGATTTGCCGTGTTTGTTCACGATCGGAATGCAGTATCGGATGACTGAATCGTTTCG
>JAUZOL010000115.1 GCA_030706455.1 Bacteroidota bacterium | reverse complement strand
TTTTTCCTATATGGGATATGTTTCCCAAACAATTTCAGCCGGACAGGCGCACATGAACGTGACTTTATCGGAAGATACCAAGAAACTTGATGAAGTCGTGGTGATTGGTTATGGTACGGTAAAGAAACGTGATCTTACAGGAGCCGTTTCTTCGGTTAAGCAGGCCGACATCGTTCAAACACCAACTGGCAATGCTATGGAAGCCATCCAGGGTAGAATTCCCGGTATGGATATTACACGGTCAAGCGGTAGCGCTGGTTCAGGCGTGAATATTCTTATTCGTGGTACAAAGACGTTGGGCTACACTGATATTTATGGAAACAAAACCAGAAATACTGCACCTCTATTTATTATTGATGGTGTTCAGGGGGGATCGTATGAAGACCTGAATCCGAATGATATTGAAAGCATTGATGTGCTCAAAGATGCGTCGTCAACTGCTATTTACGGGTCTTTGGGTGCCAATGGAGTTGTTATTATTACAACAAAAAGAGGTAAGTCGGATGAAAAAGTGAATGTCACTCTCGATAGCTACTATGGTGTGAATGGCTGGGTAAGCTATCCGAAATCAAATACCGGGGAAGCATACATGAATGTGCGTCGTGAAGCTTACCGTACTGTTGGTCAATGGGCATCTACGGCAGATGACTATAAAATTTTCTCAGCCGAAGAGTGGAAGGCAATACAAAATAATCAGTGGGTTGATTGGCGCGATTTGTTGACTGTTCAGGGAAAAGAACAAAGCCACAACATAACTCTGTCGTCGAACAAGGGTAAGGTGAAAACCTATTTTTCTCTTGGATACTATAACGAACAAGGCGTGTTTAAAAATGATAATCTTTCGAAATACTCTTTCCGTGGCAATGTTGACTATGAAGTGAACAAATGGTTACAGGTGGGTATGAATACGCAGCTGACATACTACGATCAGGACAAAGTTTCCAGTAGTATGCTGACTCAGGCAATGACATACGTGCCATTGGGGGCTCCTTACAATGAAGATGGCAGCATTAATCTTTTCCCTGTTTCGGGCGATATGTCAAAATTGAGTCCTCTGGCAAATTACGCATCTGAAAACAAAGCTGTAAACAATACAATCTCCCTGAAGACATTCTCAACCGGATATGTGATTATTCAACCGACAAAAGAATTGAAATTTCGCTCGAACGTGTCAGCGACAATAGGTGCCAGCCGCAATGGTACTTTTAACGGACAATATTCAACAGACCAATATGGTGGAAGTTATACCAATATGGCTGGTGCGACAAATCTGTTGAATCGTTATTTTTCCTGGGATAATATCTTGACATATAATAAGAAATTTGGCGAACACAATTTGGAGGCTACTGCAATTTCAAGTTGGACAAAGAGAATGGATGAAAGTTATTATGGAGCTGGAGTTAATCAACTGGTTGATTCATATCTTTATTACTCGCTGAATGCTACAGATGCTACCAGTCGCCTGCTTTCGTCAAGTTATATTCAAAGTCAGACGCTCGGTTTTGCAGGTCGCCTTTCCTATAACTATCTGGGTAAATACTTCTTTACGGCAACCGGTCGTTGGGATGGTTCTTCAACCTTAGCTCCGGGTCATAAATGGGATTTCTTTCCATCGGCATCGGCAGCATGGCGTATCAGTGACGAACCGTTTATGAAAGGCGCATCTAACTGGTTAAGCAATCTGAAGCTCCGGTTAAGTTATGGCACAACGGGTAATGCTGGCGCTCCGGCATATGCAACTCAAGGGGGTGCTGTTCTCGCAAATACTAAAATGGGCTTTAATGATAATCCGGCAACTACTTATCAGTACACTAATCTCGTAGGAAATGCCGGACTTGGATGGGAAAAATCAACCACCACAAATCTTGGAGTTGATTTTAGTGTGTTCAATGGGCGTGTTGATCTGAATGTGGATCTGTATAATATTGATACCAAAGATATTCTGTTGGCCAGAAGTTTACCGCCATCAACGGGCGCAGGGGGTACAAGTTCTGCACAATTTTCTACTTATACTAATATTGGAAAAACCAACAATCGCGGTATTGAAATTGCTTTGAATACGGTCAATATTCAAACTAAAAAATTCAAATGGAACTCAACAGTGACCTTTGCTGCGAATAGGGAAAAAATTGTTGCTCTGACATCAAATGCTGATATTATTCAGGGTCAGAATCCGGAAATGGCTTCTTTGTTGATTGGTCGTCCTATTAATTCGTTCTATTCATACAAGCTGGCAGGTGTTTGGCAGTTAGGTCAGGAGGCAGAAATGGCTCAATACAAGCTTAATGGTACGGCAAATGCATTTAAGCCGGGAGATTTGCACGTGGTAGATTATACTCAGGATGGTAATATCACAACAGCCGACCGCCAGTATCTGGGAAGTGCATCTCCCAAATGGACTGCCGGTTTGAACAATACGATCTCTTATAAAGGTTTTGATTTGAACATGTATCTTGTTGCTCGTTGGGGGCAAATGATTAATGCTCAGTTTATTGGGCGTTATGATCCGTCGGGTGTAGCCAACTTCCCTTCATATTTCAGCTACTGGACTCCGGAAAATCCTTCAAACGATTTTCCACGTCCAAAGAAAGACGGGCACTTGTATGATTACTTTGGCTACATGTCTCTAAACTATGTGGACGGTTCTTACGTAAAACTGAAGACTGTAAGTCTGGGATATACAATACCAGCAGCGATAACCAAGAAAGTTGGTATTTCAAAACTCAGATTGTATGCCACAGCATCCAATTTGTTGACTGTTGTGAAAAGCCATATGATTAAATATTACGATCCTGAAAGAGGTGGTGATGAAACGATGCCTTTGACTAAGCAATTAGTTTTCGGTGTGAATCTTGGTTTCTAAACTATAAAAAAGGATGGTCATGAAGCGAGATTCTTTTAGAGAATGGGTTTCATATACCCCTAGCGTTAACAATTAAAATAAAGACACATGAAAACAAAAATAAAATCAAAACTGCTTTTTGTCGCCTTAAGCGCTTTAGCTTTTAATTCATGCAGCCTTGACGAATACAACCCGTCGGGCTCCACCGCCGATAACGTGTACAATACCGAAGCGGGAATGAATACCCTGGTGAATGCTTCGTATTATAATTTTAGTACGCAGTTTTATGGTCGTGAGGACATCATGTTTCTAACGGAAGGTGGATCCGATTTGTGGTATCTTTCCGGGAGAGGTACTTATGCCGATCAGTTGCTTACCTATACCATGAAGCTGGATGCTACCGTCGGTCAGGTTAAGAATACCTGGCAGCGATTATATGAAATTGTAAATTATGCCAATGCCGGTATCAACAGAATTGGCGGGGTGAAGTATGCTAATGAAACCATTAAGCAGGGAAAAGAAGGAGAACTCCGGTTTGTACGTGCTTATGCATACTATTTGATTGCAGAAACATACGGAGGAGTAACTTTGCGTACTACAGAAACAACAGGAGTGCCGCTTACGGCAACACGCAGTTCGTTGAAAGAATTCTACAATCTGATTATTGGTGACCTGGAAAAAGCGGTTCAGCTATTGCCTAATAAGCAAACCGATTATGGACGTGCGGACAAAAAAGCGGCTTACGGGCTTCTTGCGCGTACTGCTTTGACAAGAGCTTCTTATCTTGAATATTTCGAGAATAATAAGACGGAAGCTGCTACTTATTATCAAAAAGCCCTTGATGCTGCAAAGACGCTAATTAATAATCAGGCCACATATGGATGTAGTTTATATCCTACTTTTGAAGAAGTATTTTTGCCGGCAAACAACAAGAACAACAAAGAAGCCCTCTGGACTGTAACTCACTCTACAAACTCAGCATTAAACGGACAATCAAGTAATCCTAACCGTTTGTTTAAGTGGTACAATGCCAAATATACCAATTTGTGCGGTATGCCTTCAAGTGAAGTGTTGGAGTATGGGCGAGACAACAGTCGTTACATGATGCCAACGAAGTATTTGCTGAACGTTTTCAACGAGAATATTGATTCTCGTTACTATAGCTCTTTCCGGGAAGCGCAAATACTTCCTTTGACAGCAAGTGCGTATAAGTGGACCAGCACGGCAGATATTGCTACCTTTAACAAATCTTTTGCGGCAGGATCGGTTACAATACAACCGGGAGACACAGCCACATTCTACACCAAGAAATCAATTGCAGATAAAAAGACTTGTCGTTATGGTGTGAAAGATATTAATGATCTGTACAAACCGGATGGTACCATTACAACCGATGCGGCAAGTAATATTTATTATCCATCATTGCGTAAATTCCGCGATCCTAACCGATTGGTTAATTCAGATGCCGGTACTGCCGATGTTATCATTATGCGTCTTGCAGAGATGTATCTGATTGCCGCTGAGGCAAGTTATAAACTCAACGTTACAACTGCTGGCCAAACTCCGGCAGATTATATCAACGTCTTGAGAACCAGAGCTGCTATTAAAACTCCGGTCGATCATACGGCTGAAATGCAGGTAACTAACAGCCAGATTGATCTGAATTTTATTCTGGATGAAAGAGCGCGTGAACTTTGCGGCGAGCATCTTCGTTGGCTGGATCTTAAACGTACCAAACAATTGGAAAATCGCTTAGGTCCGGGCAAGCAAAACCCTGATATCACATCGTTTGATCCAACTAAACATTATTTACGTCCTGTTCCTCAGGCAGAGTTAGATATTTTGCAAAATGCAAAAGAATACGGACAAAATCCGGGTTATTGATAAATGATATTTATATATTCCACTCCTTAACTTCTTGATTTTAAGGAGTGGAGTTATCTATCCTCAAATAGTATAAAATGATTATCCTCAAAGCGACCTGTACAGATTTTATTAACTCCGTCCTTTAGGGCGGAGATTAAAAGTCAATGATCGACTGGGCTTTAGCCCTGAATGTGGTGTTTTCTGAATATCGGAGGAGTCATGGCTAAAGCCCTGAATAGGCATTCCCCTTTCCTCCGCCCTAAAGGACGGAGTTATGCTAACTTAGCAGTAGGACTTTAATAGGTCATTTCGAGGATAATCATTTAGTATAATTTCAGATACTAAATTGTTTTAAGGTTCATAGTTAATAGAGAGGGTATTTTGATGCTATATGGTATCCGGTTTTTCCTTTCCGGGTGGGACTTGTTTTCTGGCAGGTTAGCAAGTCTCTTTAAGAATTAAGATTGTTTAGTTTGTGGTTGTTGATAACCACGACAGGTATATTTGCAGATCTGAATTTGCTTTGTGGGTATACCTGTTTTTTTCTTCTTTTCATTGTTTTATAATTTCAAAAGAAAAGGCTTTCAGAACTCGGGTCTGATTTATTTATTTTTCTGTAATTTTCTGAATTCACAGCCTTTATATCTCAATTTTACTTCGTATTTTTGTGTTTCAATCCGTATATATGCAAAAATGCTTTTCTAAATATCTGTTTTTTGTTTCGGTTTTATTGGTGTTTGTTTCCGAATTGTTTTCTTTTGGGGAGCTAAGTGCTCAGCCCCGCCAATCCGGAAAGAAAGACCTTGCCTTTATTTTTCGTAATCCACCCGAATCGGCAAAGCCCTGGGTGTTCTGGTATTGGATGAAGGGAGCAGTTACTCCCGAAGGGATTAAGACCGATTTGAAAGCAATGAAAGAGATGGGTCTGGAAGGTGCCTATCTGGTGCCTATTCAGGAATCGACGACCCCGCCGATCGTTACTCCTGCTGCCGATACGTTTACCCCCCGTTGGTGGGAGATGTTGCGGTGTGCATTTACCGAAGCCGAGCGATTGGGTCTGAAATTCACCATGCATCCGGGCGACGGTTTTGCTACTGCCGGAGGGACATGGAATACTCCCGAAATGTCGATGCAGAAAGTGACCTGGAGCCAGACTCAGGTGCAGGGTGGACGTCTGTTCTCCGATACGCTTCCACAACCGGAAATGCTTCACAACTATTACAAAGAGATTGTAATTCTGGCATTTCCATCACCAACAGGAACCGGCATTTCTACCGAAACCGTTGTTCCGAAAATTACCACCAGCACCGGCGAAGATGCCTCTTTTCTGGTGCAGAAGAACGGGAAGGGATCCTTCAAAAGTGATGCAGCGTGTTGGGTACAATATGAATTTGCACAGCCGTTTACCTGCCGGTCGATCCTGACTGCCGGCGCAACTTACAACTATAGGGCGCATAACCTGCGGATCGAAACCAGTGACGATGGTGTTCATTTCAAACCGTATTACAAGCTGAGTACCGGTCGGAACGGCTGGTTTGATGCCGATGCCGATTATACGCATTCGGTACCTGAAATTACTGCACGCTATTTCCGTTTTTATTCTGATAAAGAGGGCATTGAACCAGGTAGCGATGATAACGAAATGGGCAAGTGGAAACCGACCCTGAAGTTGCAAAAACTGGAACTTTCTTCGGCGGCCGTCATTAACCAGTACGAAGGAAAAAACGGTGAAATATGGCGCATTGCTCCGAGAACACCGGATAGCTTACTGGCAAGTTCGGCTTGTGTACCTTTCGATAAGATCATTGACATTACCGATAAATATAAAGACGGAAAACTGACATGGCAGGTTCCTGCCGGCAACTGGACGATTTTTCGTGTCGGTTACACAACCACCGGACATCAAAATATGACAGCCGGAGCGGGAAAAGGATTGGAGTGCGACAAGTTCAACCCGGTGGCTGTGAAGCAACAGTTCAATAATTGGTACGGTGAAATCCGTCGCCGGATGGGTGACGAGTTGACATCCAAAGTCTTGAAACGCATCCATGTCGATAGTTGGGAGAGCGGTAGCCAAAACTGGTCGCCTGTATTTCGTGGCGAATTTATCAAACGCCGCGGTTACGATCCCAAGCTCTATCTTCCGGCGATGGCGGGAATTCCGGTGGAGGATGCGGCAACTTCTGAAAAGTTCTTGTACGATGTGCGCCAAACTATTTCCGACCTAACGAATGAAAATTTCTTCGGAGTGCTCGATTCATTGGGCAAAAAGAACGGCTACGAATTTTCTGCCGAATCCGCTGCTCCCGTGATGAGCGGCGACGGCATGTTGCACTATAAAATTGTGGATGTGCCCATGGGGGAATTTTGGGTGAACAGTCCTACACACGAGAAACCGACCGACATGACCGAAGCGGTTTCCGGCGCCCACATCTACGGCAGAAATATAGTTCAGGCCGAGGCGTTCACCACGCTGCGGATGGACTGGAACGAATATCCCGGAATGCTGAAACCGATCGGCGATCGCAATTTTGCGCTGGGCGTCAACCGTTTTGTATTTCATGTGTTTACCGAGAATCCGTTTCCCGATAAAAAACCGGGAATGACGCTCGGCCCAACCGGAGTTTTCTTTCAGCCGACGCAAACATGGTGGAAGCCGGCCAAAGCGTGGG
Organism: Bacteroidota bacterium; assembly: GCA_030706455.1. Classification (GTDB taxonomy): domain Bacteria; phylum Bacteroidota; class Bacteroidia; order Bacteroidales; family Paludibacteraceae; genus Microbacter. Next base: position 3,069 of record JAUZOL010000115.1, on the reverse strand, counting down.
TCGATTATACCCGTCGTTGTCAGGCGTTGTTACAGTTTGGAAAACCGGTGGTCGACATTGCGGTGTTTACGGGTGAAGAGTTGCCGCGCCGTGCCATTGTTCCGGAAAAGCTGATTAATACACTGCCGGGGCTGATTGGCGACGAGGCCGTGGCTAAAGAAAAGAAACGCCTTGAAAACAGCGGCGCTCCGATGTGGAGTAAACCTGACGGCATTATCAATTCGGTGAATACCAGTCATCCTGCCGACTGGGTGGATGCGTTGCGGGGCTACAAATACGATTCGGTCAATCCCGATGCTTTGCTCAATCAGGCAACGGTGACCGACGGAAAGTTGCAACTTTCGACAACAGCATCATATAAATTGCTGGTGTTGCCGCAGAAAAATACGATGATGCCCGACACCACGCTGTCGGACAAAATGCGGGTCCAAATAAACAAGTTGAAACAGCAGGGCATAAAGGTAATTCGTTATTGGGATAAGCCTACATTGGATGCTTTAGGCATCGAACGGGATGTGATCGTGAAAGATAATCAGGGAAAAACGTTGGGCGATTTTGCATGGAATCACCGGACGGCTCCGGGAGTTGATATCTATTTCATTGCCAATCAGAAGGCAGAACAACAGGAAATTTCTTTGTCGTTGCGCGTGAGCGGTCGCGTTCCCGAAATCTGGAATCCGGTGACGGGAGAAATTCGTCAGGCAGGTGAGTGGATCATCCGCAACGGACGAACTGAATTACCCTTGCGCTTGGATGCCAACGAGTCGTTGTTTATTGTGTTGCAAACGCCAACCAAACAGACCGAAAATACGAAAGGTACCAATTGGATTGAAACAAAAACCATTCAAACTTTACCCGAAAACTGGACAGTACAATTTGATCCTGCTTTTGGAGGACCGAAAGAACTGGTGAGATTCCCGGCTTTGACTGACTGGACAACAAATGCTGATCCGGCAGTGAAATATTATTCCGGAACGGCAGTTTATTCTTCTGATGTCGAAATAAATAAGATTGGAAAAGGTGAGCGGCTTTGGCTTGATTTGGGTCGTGTGGAGAAAATCGCAGAGGTGAAAGTAAATGGTGTTTCGTGTGGTGTTGCCTGGACATCGCCTTACCGTGTAGAGATTTCAAACGCCTTGAAACCGGGCAAAAACAAAATCGAGATTGCCGTTTCCAACACCTGGATCAACCGCTTGATTGGGGATAGCTTGTTGCCCGAAAAACAACGGATTACCTACACCTTCAACCCGATATACCGGTTGGATGATAAAAAAATTACACCGTCGGGCCTGCTGGGTCCGGTACGGATTTTGAGTGAAAAATGATAAAACCAGACCTCTCCCTAAATTCCTCTCCCGAGGAGAGGGACTAGAAATTTGGATAAAGAGACTTTTGTCGATTTATTTCACAAACTATCCCTCCTCTCTATGGGAGAGGAGGTTAGGAGGAGAGGCCAATAATAAAAACAGCATATTCTATGAATCGAATTCTAACATTGCTTTTTGCAACATTGTTATTGACAACGCTTTCCGCTCAGGAAAAGAAAGACCAGTTTGACATTCCCTGGAAAAATGGGAAGTTGAAAGTGAGTGACAATCACCGTTTTCTTCAGTTTGAAAACGGTAAGCCATTCTTTTGGCTGGGCGAAACCGCATGGTTGTTGCCTTCGCGCAGTAATCGGGAAGAAGCTGCTTATTTTCTGGGCGAAACGGCAAAAAACGGTTTTAATGTGGTGCAAATTTCTATCCTGCATGATATCAATGCGATGAATGCCTATGGACAGTGGGCATTGCCGAATGGTTTCGATTTTAAGAACATAGACAAAAAAGGCGAATACAACTACTGGCAGCATGTGGACTACATTGTAAAGGAGGCCGAAAAACGCGGGCTTTATATCGGTTTGGTTTGCGTGTGGGGTGGTAATGTGAAGGCTGGTCTCGTTTCGGTTGACGATGCAAAAAAATACGGTAAATTCTTAGCGGAACGCTATAAAGATGCGCCGAACGTTATCTGGATCATCGGCGGCGATCAGCCGGGTAGCATCAAACCGGAAGTGTGGGAAGCTATGGCTACCACCATCAAATGCATTGACAAAAATCACCTGATGACCTATCATCCCTTTGGACGTACCACTTCCGCCACCTGGTTCAACAATGCTTCATGGCTCGATTTCAATATGTTCCAGTCGGGACACCGCCGCTACGGACAGGTGAAAGGAGACGGAGATTTGACTGTAGAGCCGAATACAGAAGAGGATAACTGGCGTTTTGTGGAACGCAGTCAGGCTATTCAACCCGTGAAACCGGTGCTGGATGGAGAACCTTCGTACGAGGATATTCCGCAAGGGTTGCACGATTTTACCCAGCCCCGCTGGAAAGCCGAAGATGTACGTCGTTATGCCTACTGGTCGGTTTTTGCCGGTTCGTTTGGGCATACCTACGGCAATAATTCTACCATGCAGATGTTGCATCCTGGCTATTCGCCGGCTTATGGCGCCACACGTCCCTGGTACGAAACCATTCACGATGCCGGTTGTCAGCAGATGAAATACCTGAAAGCGCTGATGCTCGCATTTCCATATTTCGATCGGGTGGGTGATCAGAGTGTAATTAGCGGAACGAACGGAACACAGTACGAACGTGTCATTGCAACCCGTGGGAACGATTACATGCTGATTTACAATTATACCAACCATCCCATAGAAATCGACCTGACAAAAATTTCGGGCGAAAAGAAATGCGGCTGGTGGATGAATCCATCCGATGGTTCGTTGGAGTATATTGGAGAATTGAAAAATGAAAAAAAGACATTTTTTCATTCCAGCGGTTACCGTTCCGGTAATGACAAAGTGCTGATTATTACGGATGCTACAACCTCTTATCTTGGTAAAGATCAGAAAAACATATTGTAATATTAACGTTAAAGAATAAACCCGATTAAACCCAGCTGTGCTGAAACGGGTCAAAATATAAATATCCGTTTCAAATAGAAATATAATATGAAGAAAATTGCTTTATTGATAGTGAGTTATATCTGTTTTCTGACAGCCGGTGCTGTTGGAGTAACCAA
>JAUZOL010000114.1 GCA_030706455.1 Bacteroidota bacterium | reverse complement strand
GATTGCATTTTCATACAAACGAATTCCGCGCGACAAAATACGGGCTTCAATTTCTACACCCTGATATTGGTAAATGGCACAGGTTTCATCTTTCTCACGCATGGTGAGCAGAAGGTTCCGCCCCTGTATCATTCGTTCTACGGTAAAAGGGCTGAGCAGGTTGTAGTTAATGCAATCCAACAGGTTTTCGCTTTTGCGTACGTCACGTTTTGGCCATTTTTGGGAGTCACGGATGGTTCCTATACTGCGCAGGTTCACTGCTGGGGATAGATAAGAAACGTCCTTGTGCTCAATAAGATAAGAAAATGGTAATTCCGAAGTATCGCAGTGAGAGTAGTGTCGTCCTGAAATCAGTGTGAAAGCTCCTATTTTTGCCGGCCAAAGTACATAGGAATCGCTGGCAGTTTTGCTCCCTCGTTCCACAAAGCCCTGATGAATAGGCCCCAATTTGTACATATGGTTGCTTTGGTTTGAACCGCTACCTGCATTCAGGAACGAGAACATGCCCGCGATTAGCAAGGTCGATTTGTGATGGGTGACAGTAAAAGGACCTGCAAAGATCGAACAGGCTTCGCCGTGTAATCCCTGGCAGTTGGCAAAAAACAATGAATTGTCGGCAGAATAGTGTTTGTCAAGGATACAACCCTGACCTATAAAGCAGTTGCTTACCAACGTTGCATTGTTGACCTTAGAGCCGGAGCAAATGATGAAATTTTGCATATGGCATCCATCTCCGATATAAACCGGATCAGCGGCTTCGCTGTTGACGGTTCCGTTTTTTATAAGGCGGGCTCCTTCGATATGAGCTTTTTTGCCGATTTTCACATTCAGGATGGTGTCACAGCGGTAGATTCGGGCGCCAGAGCAGATTGTGCCACGCGAGCTTTGTACCTGGTTGCTATAAGCCGTAATCATCTTCTCGATGTTGTCGATAAGCTGAGGCCGATGGCGGTAAAGAGCCAGGATATACGCCAGTTGAGCCGAAAGTTTGTCGTAGATCATTACGCTTCGGTTACCAGCTTCGCTAATGGTCTCTACGCTAATGCCGTTTCCGAATGATGACTCCCCATCGACGGCAAGCAGTTTGACGTCGAAAATGATAGCATTATCTTCAATGGTGTAGTTGGCAACATAATCGCGGATGGTATGTATTAATACATTGTTGCCTATGGAGCAATTATGAATCCAGGCATCGTAAATTCCTGTATGAGCAGTAACACCACCGGCGAGTGTAATTTCTTCACCAAATTTTCCGAGCTGATTCTTTCCTGTAAATTTTACGTTCCGGAAGAATTCAGGGGTAAAGTCTTCTACTACTTCTATATCTGCCCAGTTGTCAGCACGACAGAGTTGCAATTGTAGGCGCGCAATCTCTGTTTCTGTTAGTTTTCGATAATTCACGGATTGTTTTTTATTTGCTGTTGTTCTGATATTTGATTCAAATATCTTTGTCTCATCCCACCGTTCATCATCACTGAAAGATATTCTTTCCTCTATTTAAGTCCAAATGTGGTTTTGACCACACGGAATTCTGTTCTCCTGTTTATTTTGTTGGCAATTTCTTGCTGATCCGGTTTCAATGATTTTACGAATGTTTCATCAAGAACCGTTCCTTCTTTGAGGAATGGGTAGGCGGCAGCAATGTTTGCATCTACTGTAACCGGCATACTTTCTCCGTAACCTTTTGCCGAGAGGCGTTCTCTGGAAATACCCGCCTGAATAAGGAAGTCGACAACAGTCTGCGCTCTCTTCTCAGAAAGAGTCAGGTTGGCTTCGGATGTTCCAATCATGTCTGTGTGCGCAGCTAATTCTACGGTAATATTTGGGTTGTCTTTGAGTGTTTTTACCAGACTGTTCATGGCCGTTTCAGACTCTTTAGTAAGAGTCCATTTGCCAAACTCAAAGAAAATATTGTTCAAAGGAATAGGTTTGCCTACAGGTGTTAGCTGGAACGCAACTTTATATGTTTTGCTCTCTTTTAATCCTTGCGTGGAGAGCTGATTCTTCTGATTGAGAAATCCCCGGCAGGTAGCAAGCAGTACGTAATCTACATTCGGTTCTACCTTGTAAAAGAACGAGCCGTCTTTCTTGGTACGCATCTTTACATTTGCTCCGTTGGTGCCGATGATGCGGACTATTGCATCACCGAGAATTTGCTTCTTGTTGTCGGTTACAACTCCGGTAAGAACAAATTCCTTTTCGGGCAGGTTAAAGCTCCATATTTTGTCATACCCTTTGCTTTCTCCTCGGTTGGAACTGAAATATCCTTTTTGTTTTTTGTGTTCAAAAGTGATCCCGAAATCGTCTCCATTTGAATTGAAAGGAGTCATCATATTTACCACATTCCAGTTCTTGTCATCAATCCGGGTGGCATGAAAGATGTCGAGCCCCCCGAGGCCGGGATGTCCGTTGGACGAGAAATAGAGAGAACCGTCAGGATGAGCATACGGGAACATTTCGTCTCCCGCAGTATTGATCGACGGGCCGAGGTTTTGAGGCGTACTCCACATTCCTTTTTCTTTGACTGACATCCAGATGTCTTTTCCTCCGTATCCGCCTTTTTTATCAGAAACGAAATAAAGTGTATCTCCGGATGCGTTAATGGCAGGATGTGCGACCGTAATGCTGCTGTCTCTGAACAAAACAACCTGCTTGGGCTCTGTCCATTGCCCGCCGGAACGACCAGCCATGAAGATTTGCGCTCCGAGACTCTGCGTTTCGTCGTAAGGGCAGCGGGTAAAGTAAATGGTTTTGCCATCTTCTGTTACCGAGGCGGATCCTTCGTCAAAATCGGTGTTGAAGATGCCTTCCATTGGTTGCGGTTTCTCCCACTTGCCGGCAACATTCTTTTGCACCAGATAAAGGTCGTTTTGAGGAAAACCCGTAATGTCACTTGGTTTGCGGATTGTAGTGTTAACGCGGGCTGAGGAGAAAATAAGAGACGAACCATCGGCATCGGCAAAAACAGGGCAAAAGTCGGAGGCGTTTTTGGAATTAAACTCTCCAGCCCGTTGAATTACATAGTCGGTTTTGAATTTCTGCCATTCGGAAAGTTTGTTGCAGGCAGCTATTCCATTGATGGCAAGTTGGTTGTCCGGATGTGCTTTGAGGTAAGTTTGATACATTTTCAGAGCTTCGCCATAATTGCCATTTTCATGCAAAACACGGGCGTATTGAAGATACACGATGCTGTCTTTGTATTTGCTCTTGATCGAAGCCAGGTAAGCATTTATTGCCTTGGAAGGTTTGTTTATCACGCGAAAACACTCTCCCTGTCGGAAGGCTGCATATGCACGTATTTGTCTTTTGCTTAAAGGAAGGGTTGTGTAAGCTTTGCGATACAGATTGCCGGCGGTATAGTATTCGCCAATGTCGTATTTTTTATCTGCCTTTTTTAACCGGGCCATTGGTCCGCAGGATTGAATCAAAACGCAGATTATCAATAACCAGTAAGCAGTAAAAGAAAATTTTGCCATCTGTTTCATTGGTGATTAGTAAAGACAAAGTTAGTTATTTTTCAGCTATTACAAAAGGTTTATTGCTCCTGCATCAAATCAGTGATTATTCCGTCCGAAAGAAAAAGACCCTCAGAAGAGAGGTGTAGTCGATTTTCTTCAAGCAACATAATGCCGGCATCTATGAAACGGGCTGATTGTTTTACAAGTTCTTTTTTTGCATTTGTGCCGAATTCTTTTTCAACGCGCTCCAGCAAAATGCCATTCCTTGTTCGAAGTGAAATCATTATCATTTCATTGTACTTGTCGGTTTCGGATAAGACCTCTTTTTCAAAATGCGGAGTTCCTTGTTCTATTCCGGAAATGTACTGTAAGGTGTTTGCAATATTCCATTGGCGCGATTCTCCGTCGAATGAATGCGCCGAAGGGCCGATTCCCAGATATCTGATACCTTCCCAATACGACGAATTGTGCCGGGAGTGAAATCCGGGAGTGGCATAATTGGAAATTTCATATTGCTCAATGCCCTTCTCTTGCAACATATTTTGCAATAAGCGGTACATTGTTACACTCTCTTCTTCTAAAACCGGAAAAACACGGCCTTCCCGTCTTTTACGTTCAAGGAGCGTGCCTTCTTCATATGTCAGATGATAAGCTGATACATGCTGAATATTCAACGCAAGAGCTTCCGAAATAGTATTTTCCCATGAAGAAATCGTTTGTTCCGGTAGCCCGTACATGAGATCGATGCTGATATTTGAAAAATATTTCTGAGCTCTTTTTACGGCATCCACTGCTTGTTGTGCGGTATGTCTGCGACGCAACAATTTGAGTTCGTTATCGTTGAATGATTGAATTCCAATGCTTAATCGATTGATCGGCAACTCTGACAATTCTTTAAGTTTTTCTTCCGATAAATCATCCGGATTAGCCTCAAGTGTGATTTCTTTGCAGTTGCTTGTGTCCCAATGATTTTGAATGGACTCAAAAATTGCAGATAAATGTCCAGTACTGAGCAATGAGGGAGTTCCGCCGCCAAAGTAGATGGTTTCCAACGGATCATTTTTTAGGTACGAAACTCTGGATGTAAGTTCGGTGCACAGTGCGTCTACAAACCGATCCAACAATGTTAGCTGAACGCCGGAATGAAAATCGCAGTAAGAACAGCGTGATTTACAAAAGGGTATGTGAATATAAAGTCCTGCCACAGAAGAATATTGAAATAGTTTTGCATACAAAGATAAAAATCATTTGCAGAAGTAAGAAAAATGATTTACCTTTGCAGTCCGAAAAACTAAGGGAATTGTTTCTTGTGATTTTTCAAACAAACATTATTCGGGGTGTAGCGCAGTCCGGTTAGCGCACCTGCTTTGGGAGCAGGGGGTCGTGGGTTCGAATCCCGCTACCCCGACAAAAAATAAGGCATTTACAGATTGTAGATGCCTTATTTTGTTTTTATGTACTACGTGTATATTTTACAATCGGAACTTACGGGTCGGCGTATGGCTCTACCTCCTTTTCTTGTTTGTAAATTATATTTTATAGCTTACATTGAGCCATAAAGTGCGGGCGTCTCTGTTGCGGTAGATGGTTTGCTGTGTGCCCATCGTGTTGAATGTTGTTTTTTCTTCGATAGAATTGAAGATGTTGTCGATGGTTAAGGCGACGTCTAAATGCTTTTTGAGGCACGAATAGGACAGGGCGCTGCCAACCGAACCTAAGGCGGCAATTTCGCCTTGTACGGTCAACTGACGGTCGGTATAATAGCCATACACTTCCCATTCCAAATCAAGAGGAAGCTTTACCTTAACACTTCCTTTTGCATCCACAGAATATTTTCCTTTGATGCCATATCCTTGTCTGGTACCGTCTATTTCATAGTGATAGCCGGTTGCTGATGCATCTGCCGTGAGAAAATTAACGGGTTTCCATGTAAGATTCATCTCAAGACCCACATCTTGAGCACTGCTTGCATTCTCTTTAGTCCAGACAGTAGTGCTATTTTGTTGAGTTGCAATGTCGATGATTTGATGGTTGCGATATCGGTAAAAGAAAACCGGATTCAAAGTGAGGTTTCGGGCACGGCAGGTGTTTGAGAGTTCAGCTACATGCGCAAGCTCATTTTTCAAAGAGGGGTTGCCCTGATGAACGTAGGTTGCATCGCTATTGTCGGTAAAAGGATTCAGATCGCTTATTAGAGGACGGTTCACCCGTTCCTGATAGCGAATTGCCCAGGATGAAAAGGGTGATTGTTGCCAGTTGATTTCTATGTGTGGCAATAGATACGAATTGGCTTCTTTTGTTTGGCTGGCATCCACGGATTTACCTCCGTTACGGTTGTCGACCTGAAGCTGAAAGCCCAAAAGGTATTTCCATTGCTTGCCCTGATAAGTCAATTCTGCAAAGCCGGTCTGAAGATTCTTTGTAAGTTCATAATCGTTGCTTTTTGCCAGATTGTGAACCCATGCGGAACTAATCAGGTCGTCATCTGAAGCTGAGTAGTTGTCTTTGTGCCATTGTCCGATATATCCGAGTTGGCTTGAAAAACCATTCTCCCACATTTTTGTGAATTTGGCCGATCCAAACCATTGGTGTTTGTCTTGATTGATAAAGAGTCTGTCCTGAGCGAGAATTGCGCTTGTTTTCGGATTCTTATTGGTGAAATTGTTGCCCTGATCGTAGTTGAATTCATCATAGTTGACAGAGGCTTCAAAAGAAGCTTTCTGTTCTTTCCAGATATGTTTCCAGTTCAGACCTTCCGAATTGCCTGTTTGTTTTTCCGTGTTGTTACGCTGGCGCAAAACGTTGGCAACAACAACTCCGGCAGTATTGGCTTTTGTGTTGTTGATATTGCCAAGCCGGCTATAATCCATCGTTTGAAAAAGAGCATTGAAATTAATGAAATCGGAAGGCGTAAGCAGGTACTGAGCATTGAACATGGCTATATGTGTACGGGGCTTTGCGGTTGCTGTATTATTCATCTTTGCCGTCCCGGTTTTGTCAACGGTTGTCTTGTCGTAAGTGCGGTAACGGTACTCTTGCCTGAAATCATAGCCTGCCTGCCATCTGAACTTTCCGATTCTGGAACCTGTAAGTACCGATGCGTTGTATCTGTCGTTGGATCCTTTTGCAACAGTCGCTTTTAGTAATGACTTGTCATTAAAGCCAGGCGAGAAAATAAGATCTACAGCTCCGGCTTCTCCTTCGTTGATGCTTGTGGTTGGAAGCATGTTAAATAGAAGGACAGAGGAGAAGAGCGCGACCGGCATTTGAATCAGCAAATCGCTACGGTTTTCTTCAAAAAGAGTAATGGGCACTCCTTCGAAAAGCAGCGTTACTTTGTTGCTTCCCCTGAGGCGCAGATTTCCTTCTATGTCGGAACTAAGTGAAGGTATCTGTTGCAGTGTCGATGCGGCGGAAAATGTAGTTGCAGCCGACATGCTGTGAATGTTCAGTGCTTTGAATACAGACAGAGAACGGGCACTTTTCTTTTCGGCTATTTCAACTTCGTTGAGTTGTCTTTCTATAGTGGTAGTGGTGGAGTCTGTAAAAGTGATTCCTCTGGCTGCAAGTGATTGCATGCCAAGTAGAAGAGATATGATGAAAATGATATTTTTTTGCATAGAAGGTGGATTAAGTTGAACAATGCTATTATTCCATCTTGGTTAGGTCAAGTGCGAATATAATAAAAGAGGGAATCGTCGAAGATACCCTCTTTGAATTATGAGGAATAATATTAGATGCGGCTGATTAATTCTTTCATTATTAACGTCATGTAAGGTTGTACGTTGTTGGCAATTTGCTGTACTTCCTCATGGCTGACTTCAATAATTTTATTGGCAACGCCCAGATCCGTGATAATAGAAATAGCGAAAGTTTTTATACCGCAATGATGGGCAACAATTACTTCCGGCACAGTAGACATGCCAACGGCATCACCGCCGATGATATGGAAATAGTTGTATTCTGCCGGAGTCTCAAAGGTTGGCCCCTGAGTGCCTACGTAAACTCCCTTTTTGACTTTAATGTTGTTTTCCTGAGCAATTTCTTCGGCTTTGGCAATGAGTGATTTGTCATAAGCTTCGCTCATATCGGGAAAACGTGGCCCTAATTCATTATAATTTTTACCACGCAGAGGATGTTCCGGAAACAGGTTGATATGATCGGATATTATCATCAAATTACCAATCTCGAAATCGGGATTCATTCCTCCGGCGGCATTCGACAAAAAGAGCGTTTTGATTCCCAAAGCATGCATAACACGTACCGGAAAAGTTACTTCCTTCATGTCATACCCTTCATAATAATGGAATCGGCCCTGCATGGCCATTACAAGGTTATCTCCCAGCTTGCCGATTATAAGCTTTCCCTTGTGCCCTTCTACAGTCGATACGGGAAAGTTGGGAATATCTTCATATGCGATTTCTTCTTTTTCTGTAATTTGGCTGGCCAGATTCCCTAATCCGGTTCCCAGTACAATACCTACTTCAGGACGACGGCTGATTCTCTTTTTTAGAAAGTCGGATGTTTCTTGAATTTTCTTTAACATAAGTGGTTAGTTGTTGATTGAATTTTGGTTCTTGCCCGGATAAAAATTTGACTTTAATCGGTAATACGTAAATACTAGGCTTCAGTTCTTCGGGCAGATTGTTGTCGTTTACTATTCGTGCTGCATCTTTCTCTGTTACGAGCAGTATCTTGGGATTCTTTGTCTCATTGAATTTTCTCTCAATGGAACGGTAATCTTTTTGCGTGAAATTATGATGATCTGAGAATGTGATCTTGTCGTAGTTTGGCGTGAACTTTTCAATGTGTTCATAGATTCCCTGTGGAGATACAATTCCGGTCACAATCAATACGTGCATCTTCTCGGTTTTAATATCGGTTACTGTGGTCGGTTGTGAGCTGGCCAGACTGTTGAATAAAGGATATATTTCTCCGTATTGGTAAGTGGTAAAATACAGTGACTGATACGGAAAAATGTTGATTTTTTTAGAGATGACCCGAAAATCCATCGGATGGAGCGTCTCCGGACATTTTGATACGATGATGATATTCGCCCGGCTCTTGCTGTGTATCGGCTCGCGTAAACGTCCGTACGGCAATATGTGGTCGTCTGTGAAGAGCCGATTGAAGTCCGTAATCAGGATGTTGAGGCCCGGGGTTACATAACGGTGCTGAAATGCATCGTCGAGCACAATAGCTGATAGTGGTTGCAAATCTTTGTTGGCAAGCAACTTTGAGATGCCTCTTCTTCGGTTGCCATCAACTGCGACAGCAACTTCCGGAAATTTTCTTTTTATCTGGTACGACTCATCTCCGATAGTGGCTCCTGTCGCCGAAGCATCAGCCAGAACAAATCCTGATGTCTTGCGCTTATAGCCTCTGCTCAGCGTTGCTACTTTCATTGATTGGCTTAAAAGTGAGACAATGTATTCTGTGTGAGGCGTTTTTCCGGTCCCGCCTACCGTCAGGTTCCCAACAGAAATAATCGGGAAATTGAAAGATTTGCTGCGTAAAATCTTGCTGTCGAACATCCAGTTTCGTGTGCGTACGATGACTGCGTAGATTCCCGAAAGCATCCACAACACTAAGTCGACGAGAAACAGTCGTTTGTTCATGACAAATGAATTTATTTTACGGTTAAATAAAAGGGCATCAAAGCCTGTATTCCTTGCAGGGAGGAAACTTCTCTGATTTGTTTGAGATAAGGATAATATTCACCCAGTTGAGCTTTTTGCACCCGTTCTTCCACCTTTGCATCAAGACTGCTCATGAATTTTTCCAGGAATGTTTTTTGCTTGGGATATTCTACCACATTGTATTTGTCGAGGCGAGCTTTCTTAGCAATTAACGAAATAGCATCGTCTAAATTGCCCAGCGCGTCCACCAACCCGATTTGTTTGGCTTGTTCTCCGGTCCAGACACGGCCTTCAGCAATCTTTTTAATGGCGTCAGGGTTCATTTTGCGCCCTTTTGCACAATGGTCAACAAACACTTCATAGGTGTGGTTGACGTATGCCTGCATAAGATCTTTTTCTTCTGCACTCATGCCCTGTTGTATACTGGGGAGTGTGCTGAATTTATTTGTTTTGACTTCGTCGAAGCTGACTCCGATTTTCTTTGTCAGGCCGTTTACATTCGGAATAAGTCCGAATACACCGATGGAACCGGTCAGCGTGTTCGGTTGAGCAATAATCATGTCTGCCGGTGTCGAAATATAATAACCTCCTGATGCAGCATAGTCTCCCATTGAAACATAAATGGGCTTCTTCCCTTTTATCAGACTCACTTCTCTCCATATCAATTCAGATCCCAAAGCACTTCCGCCCGGCGAATTTACACGGAATATTACCGCTTTTATTTTGTCGTCTTTACGAACTTTGGCAAGTGTTTTAACCAGTTCTTTAGAGGAAATGCCATCAGAACCGCCGGTGTCAATTCCACCGTAAGCATAAACCACAGCAATTTTGTTTTCGGAAATTTTCTCCTCCGATGCGGCATTTTTCATCGCTTCGAGTTTTACAAGCGATAAGTCGTCATTTTCTTTAATGCCGATTTTTTTCTTGATGTAGTTTTGAATGCCGTCGTCATAAAGCAGAGAGTCAACCAAATGTCCCTTTACGGATTCTTCGGCAGGTTTGAATGCAATTCCCTGGTCAGCGAGTTGATTCAGCTGTTCTGCTGTGAGTTTTCTTGACGCAGCCACATCATTCACCGTTGTTTTCCAGATTGAGCCGGTAAATGCGGTGATCTGTTCGCGGTTGGCGTCGCTCATTTTTGTGGTGATATATGGCTCAACAGCCGATTTGTACGTCCCAACCCGGATAACCTGCATTTCGACCCCCAGTTTGTCGAGAGTGCCCTTGTAAAATGCTTCCTGAACAGCAACTCCATGCCAGTTTACCATTCCCTGCGGACTCAAAAAAACCTTGTCGGCTGCACTTGCTATGTAGTATGCCCCCTGACTGTAGGTCGATCCGTACGAATAAATGAATTTGCCCGATTTTTTGAAGTCGATCAGAGCCTGCCGTACTTCGCGTATGGAAGCCGGGGATGCCGACAGGGCTCCTGCTTCAATATATATACCTTTAATATTATCGTTGTTTTTGGCTTTGTGAATAGCCGAAAGCAGATCATTTAGTCCGATTTCCTGTACCTGATTGGAATATTC
>JAUZOL010000113.1 GCA_030706455.1 Bacteroidota bacterium | reverse complement strand
GTTATAGACGGGAACGCCGAAACGTTCTGCAAACATCTCCACATAATTGTTGAAATTCGTCAGCAAAATGTATTGGTCAAAATCTTCCAATTGTCTTTTGGTGTAACGAACCAACCAGTTTTCAACTATCTCTTTCTTTGTCTTCATGCGAAAAATTATTTTGCGTTCAAAGATACAAATTTTCGGTGGCAACCCCACAAACTCAATAAAGATGAACAAAAGCATCTCCTTTGAATCTGAATTTATTGCTTTCACACTTAAATTTGGTAGCTTTGTAGTCAATTACAATTCAACATATAAAATTCACATAGACATGGTTAAACATTTAGTATTTTGGAAACTGAAAGAAGAAGCTGCCGGAAACGATAAAGCAACCAACGCCAAACTGGTAAAGGAAAAACTGGAAGCTCTCAACGGACAAATTGAAGGATTGATTAAACTGGAAGTAGGCATCGATTTTACAGGCAACCCTGCCGACCATGACATCGCACTCTACTCCGAACTAACAAGTAAAGAAGCCTTAAACGGCTATCAGGAAAACCCACTTCACAAGGCAGTTCAATCTTTTGTAAGAGAGGTTGTAAATGCACGTGCCTGCGTGGATTACGAAATCTAAATTATTTTTAACTCCAACCGAAAGGCGTTGAAGGGGCAACCACCCTACAACGCTTTTTTTTTGCTATTATCCCATTCCGAATAGCAAATTGTACAATTATATATTTAGTTAATTATATAGAATATTTTAGATTAAAAGCAAATCATATCATAGGAATTCATTACTTTTACAGACTTTAATTACCATTTGTTAAATACTCATGAATAACCTGCCAAATCATACTTCTGAAAAATACAGGTTCACAGCGCTTGATATCTTTAGAGGAATGACTGTATGTTTTATGATCATTGTCAACACTCCCGGCAATGAAGAAACTACTTTTAGTTTCTTAAAACATGCCGATTGGAATGGATTTACCCCCACAGATCTGGTATTTCCTTCTTTTCTTTTTGCAGTTGGCAATGCTCTTAGTTTTGCAAATAAACGCTGGGCTTCACTGTCTACGAACACGGTAATGTTGAAAATAGCCAAACGGACTTGCCTGATATTTCTTGTCGGTTATCTCATGTACTGGTTTCCCTTCTTTTCATTGAATTCTGATTCTCATATTGTACTTTCTCCTATATCCAACACACGCATCATGGGTGTGTTGCAGCGAATAGCACTTTGCTATGGTATCGTAGCTTTATTAGTGTATTCCCTCAACAGAGAAAAAATTCTGGCATTAGGCATCGGGGCTTTAGTGTTTTACTGGATGATTTTGGTATGGTTTGGCTCTCCCGGATTGGAGTATACAAAAACCGGAAATGCGGTACTTTCTTTCGACTCTCTCATATTAGGAGTAAATCACCTCTACACCGGAGAAGGATTTCCATTCGATCCGGAAGGTATTCTCAGCACGCTACCCGCATTATTTAATGTTATTTGCGGCTATTTAGCCGGCTCTTACCTCCTAAGAAAAGGCAATAATCACCAAACGCTCACGGAGTTTGTTCTGGTTGGTTTGGGATTGCTTATTATTGCATATGCGTGGAACCATATCCTTCCAATCAACAAAAAGTTATGGACGAGCTCTTATGCTGTCCTCACCGTCGGACTTGATTTTCTATTGCTGGCTGCCATCATTTATTGGACTGATTTTCTGAAAATAAAACAAGGCCGTAACTTCTTTCAGGCCTTCGGGAAAAATCCGCTTGTCATCTATGTTCTCAGCGAAATAGGCGTAACGTTAATGTGGCTGGTTCCTGTCGGAGATACTCCCCTGTATTCCGTGATATATAACAGCATTTTCGCCCATGCCGGAGGATACATCGGATCACTGCTGTTTGCTCTCTGGTGGATGCTTTCATGCTGGTTGGTTGCCTACTGGCTTGATCGAAAGAAAATCTATATCAAACTGTAGTCACAGCTGACTCATGTCTATGAAAATAAAATATCTTTGCAGATGTTTTATTTAATTCAAACTACATGAAACGAGTTCTACTCTCCACCCGCCTTCTGCCCGAAGGCTTTACCGAATTGCAAAAACAGTTTGAAGTGGTATTTCCCGAAAACGAAACTTTTACCCGCGATGAGCTAATCGCTCTCCTGCCCCATTTCGACGCGTTCATCCCCACATTCGTATATCCGGTCGATCGTGAGATGCTGGATGCCGCCGCACAACGGGTCAAAATCATCTCCAACTACGGCGTGGGCTACAACAATATCGACATCGATTACGCCGCACAACTGGGCATCGTAGTGACCAATACTCCCGATCCGGTGATAGAACCGACGGCCGAGCTGGCTCTTGCGCTGATGCTCGCCGCCGCCCGACGTATTCCCGAATGTGACCGTAAAGTGCGCATTCCCGACGGACTGAAATGGGGAGTGCTCGAAAACCTGGGACAATCGCTCACGGGCAAAACACTCGGTATCGTTGGCATGGGACGCATCGGTCAGGCACTGGCACGGCGCGCACTAGCTTGCGGCATGCACATCGTTTATTATAATCGTCACCGACTTTCCCCCGATCTGGAAGCTACTTATAAAGCCACCCGCCTCGATCTGGACGACCTCATTTCGACCTGCGACGTGCTGTCGCTCAACACGCCGCTCACCGACGAAACCCGTCATCTGATTGGTCGCGAACAGTTGCTGATGATGAAACGGACGGCCATCATCATCAACACCGCCCGCGGAGCTGTTATCGACGAAGCAGCACTGGTGGAAGCCCTGCAACAAGGCTGGATCGCCGCCGCCGGACTGGACGTTTACGAATTCGAACCGCGAATTACGCCTGCGCTGCTAGCAATGGACAACGTGGTCCTGGCACCTCACAACGGCACCGCCACCGTGGATACCCGCAACGACATTGCCCGCTTCGCTTCGCAAAACATTATCCGCTTCTTCGAAGGAAGGGAAGATATTACGAGGGTGAACTGAACGGACAAATTGCACACAGAATGCACGGATATTACAGACAAACACAGAGCAAAATAGTGGCTGATTTATTTATACCTCATGGGGCGTTAGCCCCTTTATCAATCTGAAAGCATCTTCTGTGATTTTCCATTTTCTCTGTGTTTTCCGTGTGCCAGACTTCATCCGCCAAAAACAATTATCTTTGCAATCAAATTAAGTTTCACGTTCAATTATGAAGAAAACAATCCTTATCACTATGACCGCATTGTCGATAACGGCGAGTGCAGGCAGCGCCAAAGCTGCCGAAAAGAGCGCTCCGCCCAAAGAGTTCAACTACATTGTCGATCAGTTTGCCGACCTGCAGATTCTGCGCTATCAGGTTCCAGGTTTCGAGCAACTGAGCCTCAAACAGAAAGAACTGATCTATTTTCTCTCTCAGGCTGCAAACGAGGGCCGCGACATTTTGTTCGACCAGAATGGTCGCTACAACCTGGCAATCCGTCGCACACTGGAGGCCATCTACCTCAACTACAAAGGCGATAAAAAAAGCAACGACTACAAACAATTTGTCGTTTACCTGAAACGGGTATGGTTTGCCAACGGAATTCACCACCACTACGGCGAAGACAAATTCGCGCCCGGTTTCTCCAAAGATTTTTTTGCCAAACAGGTAAAAGCATTACCACAAAGCAAAGTTCCTGTTCGTAACGGACAATCTGTAAACGCATTTCTGGCAGAGGTAACTCCGGTAATATTCGACCCCACGGTAATGCCGAAAAAGGTGAATCAGGCACACGGCGAAGATCTGATCAAAACCTCGGCCAACAACTACTACGAAGAGGGTATATCGCAGAAAGAGGTGGAAGATTTCTACGCTAAAATGAAAGATCCGAACGATCCGAAACCTATTGCATACGGACACAACAGCCGTTTGGCGAAAGTGAATGGCAAACTGGTAGAAAAAGTTTGGAAAGTAGGCGGACTCTACTCGCAGGCCATCACCCGCATTATCTACTGGTTGGAAAAAGCCTGCACCGTTGCCGAAACACCGCAACAGAAAGCCGTGATTGAAAAACTAATCGAGTTTTACCAAAAAGGTGACCTGAAGCTCTTTGATGCTTACGCCATCCTCTGGGTACACGACACCCAATCGCAAATCGACTTCGTGAATGGCTTTACTGAAAGCTACGGCGATCCGCTGGGGCTGAAAGGAAGCTGGGAATCGAACGTCAACTTCAAAAATCTGGAAGCAACCAAGCGCACCGAAACAATCAGTGCCAATGCTCAGTGGTTTGAGGATAACTCTCCGGTGGACAAACGCTTCAAAAAAGAGAAGGTAAAAGGCGTAACTGCCAAGGTAATCACCGTAGCTCAATTAGCCGGCGACTGCTACCCCTCTACCCCGATCGGTATCAACCTTCCTAATTCGAACTGGATTCGCAAGGATTACGGCTCCAAATCGGTAACCATCGAAAACATTATGGAAGCCTACGATAAAGCGGCTCAAAAGAGCGGCTTCAACGAAGAGTTCGTTTGGAGCGATAAAGAGTTGAAGTCGATCCGTAAATATGGTTTCCTCACCGACCTGCTCCACACCGATTTGCACGAATGTCTCGGCCACGGTTCTGGCAAACTGTTGCCGGGTGTCGATCCCGATGCATTGAAAGCTTACGGTAAAACCATCGAAGAGGCGCGTGCGGACCTGTTCGGTCTCTATTATGTGGGCGATCCTAAATTAGTTGAACTGGGCATTCTTCCCGACAAAGAAGCTTACAAAGCCGAGTATTACAAATACATGATGAACGGTCTGATGACACAGCTCACACGCATCGAACCGGGCAAAAACATCGAAGAGGCTCACATGCGCAACCGTCAGCTCATTGCCCGCTGGGTATACGAACATGGCAAAGCCGAAAACGTGGTGGAATTCAAACAACGCGACGGCAAAACCTTCGTGGTAGTAAACGACTACGAAAAGATGCACAAGTTGCTAGGTATGTTGCTGGGCGAAATCCAGCGCGTAAAGTCGGAAGGCGATTTTGAAGGAGCTAAAAAACTGGTAGAAGATTACGGTGTACAGGTCGATCAGAAGCTGCACGACGAAGTGTTGGCTCGCTACAAGAAACTGGAACTGAAACCCTACAAAGGCTTCGTTAATCCAGTGCTGACTGCCGTGAAAGATGCCAAAGGCAATATTAAAGATGTAAAAATTTCCTACACGGAAGGTTACACCGAACAGATGTTACGCTACTCCGGCAAATTCTCGCCACTACCAACTTATAACGAATAAGGTAACCTTTTGCTGAATAAAAATGAGGCTTTCCATGATATGGAAAGTCTCATTTTGTTTTAATTACGATAGAATCGCTTAGAATTTGTACACGAAGCCAACATTAATTCCCAAATAGGAAGTGGGTGAATCTTCAGTAAAAATATTTGTATACTTGGCATTTGCATCCAATGACAATTTCTCTGATAGTAAATATTCAAATCCCAAAGCCGGGGCAACACCGAAATTGTTTTTTGTTACAGAAACTGAAACATTGTACCCGGACATAGATACACTTTGACTAGCTTTCATTGAGTACAATCCAAGGTCAGCACTGATGTAGGGTTTAAAACTCGACTCTGAAAAATAATATTTACCAACAGCAGTAATAGGAATGATAGAGAACGTAACACCACTATCATCTTTTTCTGCAAAACTTATATACCCGGTTTGTACACCTGCTGCAAATGTATTAGTAAACTCATACAATCCTGTTACTGTTCCACCAACGCCAATTCCCACGGCGTCACTCATGTCACCGGTTGGAATACCGACATTTAAATTTGCACCAATCTTAAACTGAGCATTACTTGCAAAAATAACACCTACGGCAAAAATTGCCAATAAAACTAATTTTCTCATCATTTATTGAAATAAAGTTTGTCTACTCTCTCAGCTTTTCGACATCCGCCCCCTACTCTGTTATTGCACAAGGATTTTCAGGACACTCCCTTTTATTGAATTGTAATATATTCAAGCGAAAAATGCATTGACAAATATAACAAAAATATTTAATATCACATATTTCACTAAATATTAATTTTACAATTAATGCACATTTAATTATACTTATGCTCTAAAAACTCTAATAAACAATAGCATAAAAGAACATAGAATAATTGTCAACACCAAAATGCAACAAGCCAGACTTAATGTTTAAGTCTGGCTTGCTTAGTTTATATACATACGAAAGAATGGACTGAATGCCGTCCTAAGCTATACGTAACTTCACCGCATTTTTGTTCATCTCCCCAACACCAGCTTCCTTAACGTTCGCTGTTCTTCGGAAATTTCCCGCTCGGGTTCAATAAAATTGAGCTGTGTCACTTTTACTTTTATCGGAGGATTCTTTATCTCCATCACTCTTCCTTTACGGGAAAACCGTACCGCAACTTCCGCATTGGTTTCGGGACTCCCTATCAAATTCACGTTATGATAATAATTACGTTCGTTCAGTAAAGTATCATTGACGGCAACAATCACGTCTCCCTTGTCAATTCCAAACGCGTTATAACCGGGAGAGGCATCGCGTACCACACATCGTTTATCCTTAGCATCATATTCCACACTCACACGCCCGAAGGTATAAATGCTATCCGGCTTTTCGGAAGTAAACCGATAGCCGATTTTATGCAGATATTCTTTTACTGGCAACTCTTTCGTTCCTACAATGTAATCGTTTATTAACGTCCGGATATCCGGGTGAGTTAGATTGACAATCTCATCAAACAAAGCTTCGTCTTTGAAGTAATGTCCTTTATATTTCTCATTGAGTTGGAACAACACCTTTTTAATGTTCATTTTTCCTCCGGTAAGCTCGTTAATCTTTACATCAAGAAAGAAAGAGACAAGAGCCCCCCGGTTGTATACATTCGCATAATAATGCATATCGCTGTTGTCAAAGATTTTCTTCCCGAATTCGGTCATAGAAATATCCTTGTATCTGTCACTGTAAAGGGTTTTCTGGCGAAACGTTTCCCAAAAATCCTCATCAGAGATAAGCGAATCTTTGTACAGAATGATATTTGATAAATACTCCACGCCTCCTTCGTACAACCATAAATGTTCCGAAGCTTCAGGATTACGGTAATTGAAATTGTATATCTGCTCCGATTTGAGAGACAAGGGAGTAAGTACATGCAAAAATTCATGAGCCACAACATGAGTGAGAAAAGAGTTCAGAATATCCTTGTTGCCCGTTTCCGGATAAAAATAAACCGAGCTTTTCCTGTGTTCCATTGCTCCCATGGTGCCGTTTGCCATCAAGGCCTCATCCTGCCATCCGGGAAAAAGAAATGTAAATGTATAATTATCGGTAGGAAAAACAGAAAAGAAAGAAGCAAAAGCGTTGGTGATAACCGGACTAATGGATGCAAGGATATCTCCGGAAGTTATTTTATGGTTGCGGGAAAATACGGCAATATGAAAACGACAATTCCTGACTTTGATAGAAACCGTATCAGGCTTCATATAAACCAACGGATTATCCTGCAAATCATCGTAATTCGCAGCTTTCACCACATCGTCGGTAGTGCTCAATGCTGAAATATTGGCTGACGTAGAACAATATAATACCGAATCTTTTTTAACGTGTACTTCTGCCGGGCAATCTTTAAAACCCTCAAAGTAGCCGAAAAGAGCAAACGTATTCAGACAGAAGAGCGTGCCGGGCTCAAAATAAGTACCCCCGGGTTGAAACACATAGTTTTGCTTTTTTGTATCGGTCCATGTATCATGAACTTCGTATGTAATGCGGGATAATGACCTAGCATCAGAAATCGTAAAATTACTTTCCTGCCTGCTATAAGTGACTTTCAGCCGTTTCCCTTTGTGATCATAAGCCCGGAAATTATCGATATAATCACCAAAATTCTTTATTGAATAGGAACCCTGCACAGCTCTCGGAATCTGATAAACCAACTCTTCTTTTTGATAGGCTGGTACATCGCAGGTAACCGAAAGGCTACCTTTTTTGCCTTTAGTTAAATCAACAGTAAAACGGGCAACAGGCTGAGCCTGCAACACCATTACCGCAAAAAGAAATCCAAAGAAGAGAAAGTATTTCTTCATCCGTAGAAAAGTGTTTTTAATGGTTAGATGAAACTAATCCGGATCAACAACAGACGCCGACCCGGACAATCGTTCCCGAAAGCTTAATATCGGATATCACCGACAACTGCATTTTCGGTCTGTTCAAAAAGTGTATTGAAATCAGTCCCTTTTATCTCAATGGGAGCATGAACAGTAAATGTGAGGTGATTGCCAACGCCCAAAGGAAAATTCCCGTAACGAAATACTTTCCACGAATCATTGATAGAAACGGGAACCACCAGAGCATTAGGCGCATATTTACACAAAATCTTTAAGCCGTTAGATGCAAAACTGCGCGGTTTTCCGTTTTTCGAACGCGTTCCTTCAGGAAAGATAACAGTTGAGCGATTGTTTGCTTCAAGATATTCGGCCATCTTCTTCAATGCCGGCAAGGCCTGTTTCGGATCCTTGCGGTCAATCAGCACCGATCCGCCATGATTCAGGTTATAGGAGACACTGGGAATTCCTTTTCCCAACTCCACTTTACTAACAAATTTCGGGTGATACTTGCGCAAGAACCAACCCATCCCGATAATATCGTACAAACCCTGATGGTTAGCCACAAATATGAGAGGCTTTCCTTCCGGCAACTCTGCCTTCATTTCTATTTTTGCAGTAGAAAATGTCGCCCATAAAATACGCAACAAACAATAATTGAGTATATCGACACTCTTCTTGTGCGCTTTGTATCCAAAAAGATTGAAACACACGTACTGAACAGGATGAAATATACACAAAACAAGGAAGAACAACACGTAAGCAAGTACGGAAAGAGGGTAAGAAATAATTTTTTGCATTGGTCTGAAATTTGATGCAAAAGTAATAAATTTTACTTCAGCAGTCGAACAACCATCCATCTTATCTCTTACCCTCCAACAGAAATTATACTGTCGTAAATTTACCTTATCGGTTATTTTATGTATTTCAGCATCTTACTGGCCCAAGGGATAAATGCCTGAAAATTGGGAGCATCGGTATGACCGCCATCGTGTTGACGCCATGCCAGTTCGCCATCCATTAGTCCATGCAGTACCAGTGGCATTTGTTCTTTCATGTAATCATTTGAGACTCCCAGATCGCGTACTCCCAATAATTTAAAAACAGTTCCGGCAGCAATGGTTGACATATAACTTCCCTGCTGATCGAGCCAACGAGCATCTCCCTGTTCCGGAATGCCATAGCTGATAAAGGTAAGGCGCGGAGCACAAAGAGCTATCAACTCATGAGAGTCGACCGGCAGATCGCAACCGGTTTTGCTGCCAAAACTGGCTTCGGAAGCCGAATATTTGATGTAGTTACCCGCCATCCAGTGATACTCGCCGCTATTACCCAGACTTTCGACCGCTTCACCAAAAATACGACGGTGTAATGCCGCACCTCCCTTACCCGACGAACCGATGAGTCCGACAGCAAAACGAGGTTCGAACGCAAGCGTCACCAAAGCCGCTTTCCCATAACGGGAAACGCCTTCGATACCCACTTTTTTAGCATCCACCAACGGATCGGTTTCCAGGTAATCGAGTCCACGGGCAGCACCCCATGACCAGGCACGCAAAGCTCCCCAGTCTTCCGGATTACGGGGCTGGCCTTTATTAACCAAACCAATAATACCTCTGGTTAAGCCGGCCCCATTATCTGCCTGAATACTGGCAGGATCAATCGTAACGTATCCCCAGCCTGCGGCTAAAAGTTGTTCCGTAGGGGCCGATTTACCATCGGGCGCCGGGGCAAAGAAATTAGCGCCTGCCAGTTTGGTAATCGGTTGATAAGCCGGATATTTGTCAAATATTGCTTTCATTTCCGGATTTGATTTTATCATCATCTCTTTGAAAGCTGTATTTATTTTATCCAGGTCTTCGTTCGAAGGTTGTGCCGGCGACGGAAAAGAGGGACGACCGAACATCATCAACACAGGCACCGGACCTTTCACGTTGGCGGGAACCACCAGCATCATATTAATATCGACGTTAATCGAAGGACATTGACTATTGTCCACATGTCCTACCAATTGCTTTGCAATTACCGGAATACGCCCGACAAACTCACGATCGGTGATTTTTACCTCCCACTTAACGGACGGGATATTTTTAGGCAAGCGTCCATAGACTTCACGTTCAAAATCTTCGACAATCTCGGGGCGACGCAGCTTCCACCACATATCGGGCGAAGTGACCTTTTTGCCGTTTTTCAAAGTAAGAACATCAGGAAGTTGCGGACAGGGATTCGCCTTCGACTCGTCGTAGTTAGCATGATTTGGAGCTTTCTCGTCTCCACTCGGACCGGATCGCAGGCTTTTTATGCCCAGTTGTTTCATCATATTGGCATGATCCTGTTCGGCAGTAAACGTTACCGGAACAGGATTGTTACCGGCAGACGCCGATACACCTTGTGCCAAAAGCAATTTCGGCATAGCCAAAATTAAACAGTAAAGAAAAATGCGTTTCATTGAGTATTAGTTTTATAAGAAAATTAGATCTTTATCTTCAATTGATTTGCAAACATTTCAAATAAAAAGCGGTTTCGGGATCTTTCCGAGTCACCAAAACGTCAGATATCTTAGAAT
>JAUZOL010000112.1 GCA_030706455.1 Bacteroidota bacterium | reverse complement strand
TTTCTCCCAACTTCGTATTTAAGAGAAAGCGTATCACGCTTTGCAACAGACAAATTAGTCATTTGCTGAATATCCGTAACCTTATTTACATATAACCAATCGGCCATTTGTTTAGAAGTAAAAGCGGGCATGCCATTGACTGAAGCTACCTCTTTCAATTGTTCCAGGGTTTTCCCCAGTAGTGTTTCTTTTACCATTCCTAGTGTTTATTCTTGCAAAGATAGTAAACAAAGCGGAGAATGAAAAAAGGCCATCTCCTAAGAGACGGCCTTCAAGTTGAAAAAGTATTGTTGTTATTCTTTGTTCAATGCTTCGTATTCTGCGTTCATTTGCAAACGATAGTAAATACGTTTCAAATCGCCTTTCAATTCTGCATCTTTAGGATTCATTTCATAGGCTTTTTTGAAATAAGGCAATGATTCTTTGAACAAACTTTGAGCTTCGTCCTGTTTTTTCTTAACTACTGCCATATCTTTAATATCATTAGCTTCCTGTAGGATAGCTGCGGCTTTATTGTAGTACATACGTGCAATAGCATTTTCTGCTTCTGCATAGTCGGGTTTCAACTGGATAGCTTTTTCAAAAGCAGCTTTAGCTCCTTCGTAGTCTTTGCTTTCTTCTTTCAAACGACCACTTACAAAGTGATACTGAGCTACGTTAGGTTCTTTAGCAATTGCCTGGTTCAGATACTCCAAAGCTTCTTTGTTTTTACCTGAGTAGATAAAATTGTTGATAAGGTTTTGCAGAAAGAAAGGTTCAGCAGGATATTTATCAAAGCCTTCTTTCAATACTGTCATATATTTTACTGTATCTTTCTTTGCAAAATATTGTTGATAAAGAAGTTCATAAACATTCTTTGTTTCGTAATTATCACTCATCAGACTTTCAAGACGTTTGATAGAACCTACAGTGTCACCGGCATTGATAGATGCAATAGCAGCGTAATATTTCACCATTTTGTAAGTTGAATCTTTCTTCAGTTCATTTGCTTTGAAAGCAGGAAACTCAGGAATTGCAAGGTATGTATCAAAAGCTTTTACCACACCAGCAAAATCTTTCTTGTCAAACAAGTTACTTCCGTAACGAATCAACTGACCATCAGTATAATATGTCTGCAACAATGCTTTAATATCTTTTGAGAACTGTGGTTTAACTTTACCTTTTTCGTTCGGCTTTTGATCAAAATCATATGCTTTCTGGAAATAGCTAAATGCTTTCACAATACTTGACCCTGCAACCTCCTGATCAAACGGTTGTTTCAACAATTCTTTCTTGTACTCTTTAGAGTTCATTTCGTTGTAAACATAACCGGCAGTGTACCATGTTTCTGCAAGATCCTTAGTAGTAGGATCAGCCAAGGCTGCTTCAATGGCAGCTACTGCTGATTTAAAGTCCGGAGTATCGGCTGTGGCGTCACGCTTAGCTTTGGTCACGTTAGCCTTCTGTGCAAATGCGCTGCAGGTAAAACCAGCAATAAGCATTACAGATAAAAATAGTTTTTTCATAACAAGGTTTTTTGAGAGTTTAACTTATTTGAGATTTTTTCAATTTGACTCTTCCTGAGTGCTTTGGTTTATTTCCTCATTCAATTCGATAGGTTCTGCCGGAGCTTCTTCTTCTGGTTCTGACTGAACTTTACAAACAGATGCAATCTCGTCATTACGTTTGTCAAGATTAATCAGGCGAACTCCCTGTGTTGCACGACCCATTACGCGAATATCGGCCATCTTCACCCGAATTGTAATTCCCGATTTATTGATAATCATCAGATCGTTATCGTCCGTAACATTTTTGATAGTCACCAATTTACCGGTTTTTTCGCTAATGTTCATTGTTTTCACACCCTTACCACCACGGTTAGTGACACGATAAACAGCTTCTACATTACCATTCTCGTCTACTTCATCCAACAATGTACGTTTACCATATCCTTTTTCGGAAACAACTAAAACTGTTTCATTTGCAGCTTTAATACAAACCATTCCAACAACGGCATCATCATCGTCATCCAGAGTCATACCCCGAACACCGGTAGCTGTTCGCCCCATCTCACGGACTTTCGTTTCATTAAAACGAATAGCACGCCCATTACGATTGGCCATAACAACTTCTGACTTGCCATCAGTCAAACGAACCTGGATTACTTCATCATCTTCACGAATAGTGATAGCATTAACACCATTCGAACGTGGACGAGAATAAGCTTCCAGACTTGTTTTCTTAATAACACCCTGTTTAGTACAGAATACAAGATAGTGCGACTGAGTAAATTCGGGATCTTCAAGTTGCTTTATACGGATAAAGGCATTCACTTTATCATCAGACTCAATATTGAGGAGATTCTGAATAGCACGACCCTTAGAGTTTTTAGTACCTTCCGGTATGTCATATACTTTTAACCAGTAGCAACGTCCCTTTTGCGTAAAGAACAGCATATAATTATGCATAGACGCCGGATAGATTGACTCGATAAAGTCTTCATCTCTGGAATCGCTTCCTTTCGATCCTACCCCACCTCGGTTTTGAGCCCTAAACTCGCTCAAAGGAGTACGTTTAATGTAACCAAGGTGAGAAATTGTGATGATCATTTCATCATCAGAATAAAAATCTTCAGGATTGAACTCTTCAGAAGCATAAACAATTTGGGTACGACGTTCGTCTCCGTATTTGTTTTTAATTTCTGTTAGTTCTTCCACGATAATTCTCATCCGGTGCTCTTTGTTTTCAAGAATATCCTTCAGGTTAGCAATTAATGCCTGAATATCTTTGTATTCGGCATGTAATTTATCCTGTTCAAGACCTGTAAGTTGTCTCAAACGCATTTCAACAATGGCACGCGATTGTATTTCACTCAATGAGAAACGTTCCATCAAGCTGGCACGAGCCTCGTCGGGTGTTTTTGATCCACGAATAATAGCAATTACTTCGTCAATATTATCGCTTGCAATAATCAAGCCCTCAAGAATATGTGCACGTTTTTCAGCTTCAGCAAGTTCAAATTGTGTACGACGCACAACCACTTCGTGACGATGCTCGACAAAATATGTTATCAGTTGCTTTAGTGACAGCGTGCGTGGACGGCCATGTACCAGTGCAATATTATTGACACTGAAAGAAGATTGTAATGCCGAATATTTGAAAAGTTTGTTGAGAACAACATTGGAATTGGCATCCCGTTTGATATCAATTACGATACGCATACCTTCACGGTCGCTTTCGTCATTAATATTGGAGATACCCTCTATCTTTTTATCTTCCACCATGTCGGCTATTGCTTTGATAAGCTCTGCCTTGTTCACCATGTATGGAATTTCTGTGACTACGATTTTTTCACGACCATTTGCTTCGGCTTCGATTTCCACTTTCGAACGGATCACTATACGTCCGCGACCGGTTTCGAACGCTTCACGCACACCGGCATAACCGTAAATGATACCTCCGGTTGGAAAATCTGGAGCTTTTACATATTTAATAAGTTCGTCAATCGTAATCTCATTATTATCAATATATGCAATAGTTGCATCGATGATTTCCGATAAATTATGAGGTGGCATATTGGTAGCCATACCAACGGCAATACCCGAAGCTCCATTAACTAACAGGTTGGGAATACGCGTGGGTAATACGGTCGGTTCCTGAAGAGATTCGTCGAAATTCGGCTGAAAATTAACCGTATTCTTGTCAATATCGACAAGCATTTCTTCGGCTATCTTTTGCAAACGACACTCAGTGTAACGCATAGCTGCGGGTGAGTCTCCGTCTACAGATCCGAAGTTACCCTGACCGTCAACCATCATGTAGCGCATGGACCATGACTGAGCGAGACGAACCATAGCAAAATAGACAGAAGAGTCGCCATGCGGGTGGTACTTACCTAAAACTTCACCGACAATTCTCGCTGATTTTTTATATGGCTTGTTGGCATTCACACCCAACTCATTCATGGCATATAAAATACGGCGGTGAACCGGCTTAAAGCCATCTCTAACATCGGGTAAGGCACGCGAAACAATCACAGACATCGAATAATCGATGTATGATGATTTCATTTCCTCCTCGATATTAACTTTTATAATTCTATCGTTATCAATCATTTAAAATGCAAAATTTGATTTTATTCACTCTGCTTCAAAAAGCGCACTAAGTTACACTTTTTTGTACGTACCGCCAAACCTTTAGGATTTATTTATTAACAATCTAATCGTTTTGAAACCCTTATTTTGCCTCATTTTAATTCTCTCCAGATGGCACAATTGCGTAAGCTTAACTCCGGTCTGATATCAGGCGGAAAAATACCATACAACGAAGAACCAGAACCAGACATTGAAGCATAAAGAGCGCCTTGTTTGTAAAGAAGCGCTTTCAAATCAGTCAATTCCGGATGCTTAGCAAAAACAGATTGTTCAAAATCATTTACAACAACCTCTTTCCATTCTTCAACAGGCAAAGCAATCAATGATTTAAGAGACTCCTGAGGTTTTTGAGGCTTCACATTAGAATAGGCTTCTGCTGTTGGCACTGCAACATCCGGTTTAATGACAACAAAATGATTTTGCCCCAGATTTACATCGACCGGTTCAAGAATGTCTCCTATGCCGGTAGCAAAAACCGGACGGTTATAAATAAAAAAAGGACAATCAGCCCCCAGTCTAACAGCATAGCTTGCCAGTTTATCTTCCGATATATGCAGTTCGTAATATTTATTCAACAACGATAGCATAAAAGCGCCGTCAGCAGAACCACCACCCAATCCGGCTCCAAATGGAATGTTTTTCTGCAAAGAAACAGACAATTCTCCGATCTCATAATCCTCACGTAACAAACGGAGCGCTTTCATTACCAGATTTTTCTCCGGGTCTCCGTCAATTGCAATACCTGAAACCGTCAGAGTAGTTGTATCTGCGGGTATTATTTCCAGCGCATCTTTCCACCCTATCGGGTAAAAAATCGTCTCAATATTATGGTAACCATCCGGTCGTTTTTCTACGATATTCAGACCAAGATTTATTTTGGCATTCGGAAAAGTAATCATAAGTGTTTTGTATAAATAGTGTACAAAAATAACCAACAGATCTATGCCTGCAAAATAAAATTATCACCACATCAAAAGTTATCAACAAAAAGTTCAAAACTATTTACACCAAACTATATTCCCTGACTAAGATTTTTCGTAATTTTGAATCCCAATTTTGAAACTGAAGAATGGAAACTAACACAAAGAATTCTAGAAGAAAAGCTCCTTCCAATAACTTTATCCCGACTGCAAATGAATACGGAAAACTCCCGCCACAGGCTGTCGAGCTGGAAGAAGACGTGTTGGGAGCCATTATGCTTGAAAAGGATGCCTACTCTATTATAAGCGATATTTTGCGTCCGGAATGCTTTTACAAAGACACTCATGTTAAAATATTTACCGCGATAGTCGATCTTGCTATCAAGCAAGAACCGATAGACATGCATACCGTCACCGAGCAATTGCGGAAGAACGGTCAACTGGACGAAGTAGGCGGAGCGTACTACATCACTATGCTGACGGCAAAAGTGGCTTCGGCAGCACACATCGAATTTCACGCTCGTATTATTGCGCAAAAATATCTTGCCCGCGAGCTAATTCGCGTTTCAAGCGAAATCCAAAGCAAGGCGTTTGACGAGCGCACCGACGTAGACGACCTGATGCAGGAAGCCGAAGGGATGCTTTTCAAAGTATCGCAGCAGAATGTAAAGAAAGATGTTGTCCAAATCAATCCCGTTATTGATGAAGCAATCAAACGCATTCAGGCTGCAGCAAACCGTCCTGAAGGGTTGAGTGGCGTACAAACTGGATTCCATGCCCTCGACAAAGTGACTTCCGGATGGCAACGCTCCGACCTTATCATCATCGCGGCACGTCCTGCTATGGGTAAAACGGCTTTCGTACTTTCGATGACAAAAAACATGGCTGTCGACTATAACACTCCGGTAGCAATGTTTTCGCTTGAAATGTCAAACGTTCAGTTGGTAAACCGTTTACTGATGAACGTTTGTGAAATCGAAGGGGAAAAAATCAAGAACGGACAGTTGGCTCCTTACGAATGGGAACAACTTGACTACCGTCTTAAAAAGCTAATAGACGCTCCTATTTATCTGGACGATACGCCAAGCTTATCCGTATTTGAACTCCGAACCAAGGCTCGTCGATTGGTGAAAGAGCACAACGTCAAGATTCTGCTTATTGACTACTTGCAGCTTATGAATGCTAGCGGAATGAACTTCGGTAGCCGCGAGCAGGAAGTAAGTATGATTTCGCGTTCATTAAAAGGACTTGCCAAAGAGCTGGACATTCCAATCATTGCACTTTCGCAGTTGAATCGTAGTGTGGAAGGACGTGCCGGAAATGAAGGTAAGCGTCCGCAGTTGTCCGACTTGCGTGAATCGGGAGCTATTGAACAGGATGCGGATATGGTTTGTTTTATCCACCGTCCCGAATATTATAAGATAACGGAAGATGCCCAGGGAAATTCACTGTTGGGTATTGCTGAAATTATCATTGCCAAACACCGTAATGGTGCAACCGACGACGTACAACTCCGATTCAAAGGACAGTACGCCAAGTTTATGAACCGCGACGACGAAGAACAGGACGAATATAAAGGATTCGTATCAAAAATCAGCAACGAAGATTCATTCAATCAACAAGCAGCACCTGCTATGCCTGATTTCCCGGCGCCACCTCCGTTTTTAAGCGGGTCAGGCAATGATGTTCCTTTCTGATAATAAATTCACACCATAAAAAAAGCATTGTCCACTACAGGACAATGCTCACTTCCTTAAAGGCGAATGTTCGTTGCGTTCCCTTCTCTGTTTGCAACACCAGATGCCCGCTTGGCAAAATATCCTGAATTCGGGCCTTAAAGACTTCATCATTTGCACGATATTCATGCAAGCCGTCGTGACGGTAAAGTGCAGTCTTATAATCTTCATCAAAGCAATTCAGCTCCTCCCGCAATAACTGAATATAAAGCATATAGATACGCTTTACAATTCGCTTCAAAAGGTCTTCCCTGTCGTATGTTTTACCTGTTATTTGTTTTAGAGAAACAGGATTAGGCGCGTTACTCACAAAAGATTCCTGATTAACGTTCAGCCCAATTCCAATTACACAATATTGAATATTAGAACCGCACAAGTCATTCTCAATCAGTATTCCTGCAATCTTTTTATCCCGCCAGTAAATATCATTAGGCCATTTGATAAAAACGTCGTCGATTTCTTCTTTCAGTACACCAGCGACAGCCAGCGATACCATTTTAGACAGGACAAATTGTTGGTTAGCTTCAATACTGCTTGGAAACAACAACATGCTGAATAATAAATTTTTACCATCTTCTGACTCCCACACATTGCCTACTTGTCCCCGACCTTTAGTCTGATAATCGGCGCTCACTACCATACCTTCCGACAATTGTTCCCGGCTCGAAACAAGCAACTCCCGTAGATAGTTGTTAGTTGAAACAGTTTCCCGAAGGCGAATAATATTGAACATTTGCAATTCTTTTTATCTCAATTGATTTCAGTTGTAACAAGTAAACATGAACATTGCTCATTTTACCGAACACAAATATAGAAACTATTACTCCGCATTGTCACGTAAAAGATTATAACAAAATCAGAAATGAAGTTAAATGAAGATTTATACGATTTTCAATCATTAAACACAAATTGAGCATTCTGTAAAATTTTATACAAATAAATTTCAAGCCAAGTGTTCGAGCACTTTTAATACAGATCGGTTTTTAGATGCACCAAAACAGGCAAACCACACCATTATGTAAAAAACGAACACAAAAACATACAAAATTGTAGTTTTCTTGTCTATTCATACGACTCAACACGAACAAATCTAACTGATATTAAGCACAATATATCGACTGGCACAATAATTGCTTTTTACTTAAAGTACTGAAACGAAATTATTCTTGTTATGTCTCTCCAAAATGCCCTGATTTTCATTCGTAATGTAAACAAACACGCCCCTTTACGGAAAGCGTGCTACAAATGTCGTTCTAAGGCAGATCTGCTTGAACTACTTCACAACGAAGGCATCGGTTTTACCGAAATTGAATTTGAAGAAGCCGTTACCATGTCGTTATTCAAATGTCAGACCTACGACGAAGCTGACGAGGTAAAACAAACAGAATTATGGTTCCATTTATTTGCTTAAACTATTATGACAACAGAAATGATGAGTGAGGCTGCATTATTGCCTGAAGATAAAATCGAGTTCTACGAACTTGAAAAAGTTCGGTTTGTCGTTAAAGACGGAACCGGACTTGACATTGCATACGCTTACGAAGATCTGGTATTTTCCGACCATGCATTGTTTATTATCCAGTTTGACGGGCAATCGACTAATAGCTGGAATTGTTGGTTCAATCACGAATGTAATGTTCCCGACAGGCTTTCCCTGTTGCGATCATTGGCCACATCGGCTAACCTAAACAATGTACAACTGACTTACAAAGGCACTTATGAAATTTCGCAACCAGAAGGCAAAGAAGAAATTATTCTAAAATTCACCGAAATATAAGGCTTCTTCATCGAGAAAACCAGCAGAAACATACAATTTTCAATTATCACAGCCTCTTTGCGTTCAAATATTTTCCCACTTCATATGCAACTAGTTGTGTAGCATATCCGTTCCAGTGCGAATCATCAGAATGATACAGCAAAGAACCTTTACTGCGTTCATAATTGTAAAGAGGAAGCATATTAAGAGTAGTGATACCCTCGTGTTCAAGAATAGAATCAAGTCGGAATAAATAATCCGGCTGCGTTGGGAAAGGCACAAGATCGTAATAAACCGTTTCTTTGTTAGGCATTGGCAAGAACAAGAATTCGATTTGTTGAGAGTCGCAATATTTCTTGTAAGAAACCAACGCTTTGGTTACAGATTTCAGCCGTGCATCTGCTTTTGCGACCGACTTTTTTCCCTGCAAAAACAACATATGATGATCTACCGGGGACACTAGTCCGCCCCCCTGCTGACGGTTAATACGCGCCTGTGCCCAACGGATATTATAAAAACGAGTCAGCCGGTCATAAAAAGCATCAAAACCGGTCAATCCATACAATTTTCGCCTCACATTATACGAAGCTGTATTTATATCGAACGGCCGACTCAACTGCCCCGTCACCGGTTTCGGCACATTACGTTCCACCATCGAAAAGATTAGTAATTTTGGCTTATGCATGATACCGTTTTGAATCAGATAAACCATATCATCAAGCGTGGAAGGTGCCATATTGTATATTTTCAATTTTCCTTCGGTCAGGTTGATCAATCGCGCGGTCAAGGTTTCATCCTGGCTTAATCCGGTTCCTGCCACAAAAGAATCGCCAATAATCAGCACATCAGGACTGGCAATAAAATGGTCATTTCTGAACCCCCACTCGTCTGTTTTCCACACCACCTTTTTGTTTACTGCTTTAGCCGTATGATGCCCCAAATCGCCCTGTTCGGTCATATCGAGCATTGTATTCGGATAAAACGGTCCCACACGGGGAATCTGGCTCGAATAGAGCAGACTCTCCCAAAGCCTGTAAGTAAAGAAATTAGGCGGCAATATAAAGGCTTCCGTGATCCAGAAAAGCAGTATAGGAGAAGTAAACAGTAGAAACTTCTTCAGGAAACATTTCATTTGCGGCTGCATCATATTACTCTTAAAATTGAAAATAAATAAAATGTTGACCGCTTCCTCTGAACAATATAATCACGATAAAGATGGCATAATAAAGACTCCAGCGCCATGCCTTATGCCAATCGCCGGCAACGCCACCCAAAGCGTACGGATACTCTCTTCCTCGCCATTCGACGGCAAAAAAGAAAAGCACAAAAACAATTGTCAACCAGGGCCATACCTGAGGTAAAGAAAATAACGATTTACTGAAAATTCCACTCAAATAAGAAAATGCATGACCCATATCCTCGGCACGAAAGAATATCCAGGCAAAAACCGCCAGTGCGAAAGTTAAAAGCATTTCTCCGGCTTCACGCAATGATGGCAATATTTTCCCTTTTGCCACAATATCAATATGGTTACGATTCATTTTGAACACTACCAAAGGCATCATAAATAATGCATTCAGTGCGCCCCAGACAATAAACGTCCAGTTGGCTCCATGCCAAAATCCGCTCACAACAAAAATGATGAAGGTATTTCGGATTTTCGCCCACATTCCACCTCTGCTTCCACCCAACGGAATATAGAGATAATCACGAAACCACGAGGATAGGGATATATGCCAGCGACGCCAGAATTCGGCAATGTCGCGCGAAAAATAGGGATAGGCAAAATTCCGAAGCAGTTCAAAACCTAGCAAACGGGCTGTACCCAACGCAATATCGGTATATCCTGAAAAATCGCCGTAAATCTGTATCGCAAAAAAGACGGCACCTACCACCAATGTACTTCCCGAATATGCTTCGGAATGGGTAAAAATCTGATTGGCATATTGCGCGCAATTGTCGGCAATCACCATTTTCTTGAACAGTCCCCAAAGAATTTGTTTCAACCCATCCACTGCCCGATCGTAATTGAATTCGCGTGGTCGCGATACCTGAGGCAAAAGGTGGGTAGCCCGCTCTATTGGTCCGGCAATTAATAATGGAAAGAACGAAACAAAAAGCGAATAG
>JAUZOL010000111.1 GCA_030706455.1 Bacteroidota bacterium | reverse complement strand
GCCTCTTCTTCGGCAACCATCTGTACAGGTTCTGTTTCAACCGGGCTTTCAATAACCGATTCTACTTCCATTGCAACCTCAATGGCAGGTGCTAATTCTTCTGCCAAAATTATTTGCTCTTCCGCTACAACAGGAGCTTCCATTTCAATTATTGGTTCTGCTGCTATTGTTGCTTTAACCGGAGATTCACAGATAGCCTCAACCACAGGTGCTTCTTCGATAATTTCAACAGGCTTGGGCAGATCATCAGCAGGGGTTAGTTCAGCTTCTCCTCTTCGGTAATAGTAAATCACACCGAATGCTTTGCAGCTTTCCATGCGCGAAAAAGGCGGCAATTCATTGAAAAATCCTTCTATCTGATTCCATACGTCGACAATAAGATCGTCAATCGGCTGGCGTAACACGTTTACTTTGTCGGCATAACGTGCTGTGTTTTGCTGTAAGAACAGCTGATTGTCCCGATATTCTTTGAATATGTCGTAATGAACTTTAACTTTCGCAATTGCAGGGTTGTAGAGAGGCACTCCACCGGCTTTCATTCGTAGGGCTTCGCCTTCGATAATGTTTTGTCCCCATTCAATCAATGACTCCGAACTAACCATATCCGGAACGGAAAAGTCTTCGGGCTCGAGATGGTACAGCTTTTTGTATTCTTTTTTGATTTCGCTTCGCTGAACAGCAAGGTTAAGCACCTGAATAAAATGCGAAATGTAGAGCCGTGCGTTGCGAAATATCTGCTGGAAATCTTTATTTGAATTGACCTGATTGTCATAGGTTTGTTTGTACAAACCCATTGCCTGTTCAAATTTTTGCAATAACACTTTAGCTTCATGCTGAGTCTTGTACGAGATCACAAGCTTTAAATGCTGTCGATCTGACTCTTCAAGCGCTGTACGTAGTGCGCGTACTCTGGCTTGGTCTGTGTTAGGCAATCTTCTGTAAGGCATAGTCAAAAGGATATATAGTTCAAACTACAAGGCATATTAGGATTCTCGTTGCATTAATCGACTGGAATAATTTTGCAGGACTTCTTTTCTCTGTTCGGGGCAACAAACCGAACGAAGCGCATGGAGGGCTTTCTGGTAGTAGCCGTCCATCTCTTCCTGGCAAATTTGTTTTATGTTTAACCGATTATAAATATCAGTAACCGCTTTAATTTTTTCCTGCGGATTTGCATCCGGAATGGTTAACCATTTTTCGAGCTCTTTTCTTGTGGAATCATCTGCTACGTTTAAAGCAGAAATCAACAGAAACGTTTTTTTATTGCAAAGGATATCTCCACCGATGTTTTTGCCGAATTTTTCCACGTCACCGTATACGTCCAAAAAATCGTCTTGTAGCTGAAAGGCTAATCCGAGATTGATTCCGAATTCGTACAAGAGAGAAGCATCGGTAGTGTTTGCATTTCCGACAAGGGCTCCCATTTTAAGGCTACATGCGAGTAATACGGCGGTTTTCAGACGTATCATTTCTATGTATTCCGGCAAAGAAACATTGTCACGTTGTTCGAAATCCATGTCAAATTGCTGTCCTTCGCAAACTTCTATAGCGGTTTGAGAGAACAAGTCCAATATGTCTTTTAATTTGGACTGCGGAGCCTGAGCTACGTGTCGGTAAGCATCAATCTGCATGGCGTCGCCGGAAAGGATAGCGACATTGTCGCACCATTTTTTGTGAACCGTCTGATTTCCCCGGCGCATATCGGCTTTGTCCATTATGTCGTCATGCAACAACGTGAAATTGTGAAAAACTTCCAAGCCAATGGCAGGTTCAACTGCCGATTCTATCTCTTCGGAGAAGAGATTACAAGCTAAAAGTGCAAAAGCCGGACGAATCCTTTTTCCTCCAAGAGCCAATACATACCGGATAGGTTCATATAACCTCTCCGGAGAGTTCGGATAGTGAAGATTGCTAATACGCTTGTTAATAATATCTTGTGCTTCGTTAACTTGTAGCATTCCAAAATAACAAATTGATAAAGCGAATGTACAAGAAAAAAATGAAAAATACATCAGGAAAAGAAGAAAAAATAACATTTTCTTTAGCAGGTTTTTTAAAATCGGGAAAGTTTTCGTCCTCAATAAAAAAAATAGTTTTCTCTTTTTGTAAACAATGTGTATATTTGTTTTTGTTAGCTTTAATCTAAAAGAGAAGAAAATGTTAGTAAAAACCTTCGGCGCTGCTGTGCATGGTATCAATGCCACTATCGTAACTATTGAGGTAAATGTGTCTCGCGGCATACGTTTCTTTTTGGTCGGATTGCCCGATAATGCTGTGAAAGAGAGTCAACAACGAATTATTTCTGCGCTGCAGGTAAACAATATTGAGTTCCCCCGCTATCAGATTGTGATTAATATGGCACCGGCCGATATCCGTAAAGAAGGTTCTGCATATGACCTTCCGCTTGCAATAGGGATACTGGCTGCGGCAAAAACAATTCAGAGTGACGAGTTGGAAAAATATCTCATCATGGGTGAACTATCGCTTGACGGAACGGTCCAACCGGTAAAGGGAATACTTCCCATTGCGATCAAAGCCCGTGAAGAAGGTTTTAAAGGAATGATTGTCCCAAAAGCGAATGCCCGTGAAGCTGCGGTTGTCAATAATCTGGACGTGTATGGGGCAGAAAACATTACCGAAGTGATCGATTTCTTCAATGGAAATAAGCATTTGGAGCTTGTTGCGGTTGATACGCGACAGGAATTTTTCGATAATATTGGACATTTTGAAGCTGATTTTTCGGATGTGAAGGGGCAGGAGAGTGTGAAGCGGGCGATAGAGGTTGCTGCGGCCGGTGGACACAATCTGATTATGGTTGGCCCTCCGGGCGCCGGTAAATCCATGATGGCAAAGCGCATTCCGTCAATACTTCCACCTCTTACCTTACACGAGGCGCTCGAAACCACCAAAATTCATTCGGTGGCAGGCAAAATGTCAGGCAATACCTCCCTTTTGGCTCAAAGACCCTTTCGTAACCCACATCATACTATCTCTGATGTTGCACTCGTTGGCGGCGGAACTTTCCCTCAGCCGGGCGAAATATCGCTGGCGCATAATGGCGTTTTATTTCTTGATGAACTTCCGGAGTTTAAAAGAACGGTTCTGGAGGTGATGAGACAACCGTTAGAGGATCGGAAAATATGTATCTCCCGTGCGAAATTCGCCATCGAGTATCCTGCCAGTTTTATGCTGGTATCCTCCATGAATCCTTGCCCGTGCGGGTATCATAACCACCCGGAACGAGAATGTGTTTGCTCTCCTGGAATGGTACAGAAATACCTTGGTCGTATTTCGGGCCCTCTGCTTGACCGAATTGATATTCATATCGAGATAGTGCCGGTTCCGTTTGATAAACTGGCGGAAGAGTCAACGCCCGAACCCAGCTCGTCTATTCGGGAAAGAGTGATCAAAGCTCGCTTAATACAGGAAGAGCGGTTTAGCGAAAGTAAAGGCGTTTATTGTAATGCCCAAATGAGTTCAAAGCAACTGCGAACCTACGCAACACCCGATGTGGCAGGATCTGCATTGCTTAAGAATGCAATGCAAAGACTTAACCTTTCTGCCAGAGCATATGATCGAATATTGAAAGTGTCGCGTACAATTGCTGATCTTGGAGCCTGTGAGAAAGTGGAGGTTCAGCATATTGCCGAAGCAATTAATTATCGCAACCTTGACAGGGATGGTTGGGGTGGATAAACAAAGAAGCGGATTGCCAATGTTGACAATCCGCTTCTTTGTTTTGAAAAGTATCTGTTAACGCAGACGATCAAGTGATCGTACCAGCTTCTCATCGTTTTGAATTCCCCGGATAGCCAGGAAAGTGAATACCATATTTATGGCAGGAAGCGATGCTGCCAGATGGTAGCCCCATCGTGAAGGCAGACCAAGTCTTGCATCGGCAAACCACATGAAAGCAAGCATCGTTAGGTAATAAACATCGATCAAAAGAAAGTTTACAATGTTCAGTCTGATTTGTAGTTTGCGTTTCTTGTACAGAAATATGGAAGCCAAAGCAACCAGCGGAATAAGGGCTGCGATTAAAGTCAGCGGCCACGTATTAATGTGTAAAGCATCAATAGGAGGAGTAGACGAAAAACCTTTGTAAGACAGGTCGAAAACATTTGCTGAAGTTGCAATGAACGACACCGGAGAGAAAACTACGATTGTCGATAAGATGGCAACAAGCAGCAAATATACAGTTTGAATACGTTGAATCATTTGATTGTTAATTATTTGATTAGCGTTGTTTTTCCCAGTTTAAATCGCGCACTTTGTAAATGCGTTCTATCATTTCTACAATTTTTAGGCCATCCCGAAGACTGGTTGTTATGGTGTCATTCCCGGTTAATGTATCAACAACATTTCCAATGACGTAATGATGGTTTTGCGCCGAACCCTTGTAAGGACCGTAATCATTAGGCGGGTTGCAAGGGCTGAGCTGCGGCATAGTGTAATCCTTAACATGACAATAAACCACCTCGTTCATGTATTGTCCTGCAACTTTTACAGTTCCTTTTGATCCGATTATAGTGATGCTGCTTTCGAAATTGTTGTCCCAAATTGCAGTCGAATAGTTGAGAACTCCCATCCCTCCTCTTAAGAAGTCGAAGAGAACGACCCCGCTGTCTTCAAAATCGGTAAGTGATTGATGATTGAAATCGTGAAAATTTCCCTTTATATTAGTAATATCTCCAAACAACCAATACATTATGTCAATAAAGTGAGAGAACTGAGTGAAAAGAGTTCCCCCATCTAATCGCGCATCGCCATGCCAGTCGTCCGGACGGTAGTATCGCTCGTCTCTATTCCAGTAACAATTTAGTTGAACAAGATATATGTCTCCAAGCAGTTTCTCTTCAATCATTTGCTTTAACCAGACCGAAGGTGGCGAATAACGGTTTTGCATAACGCAAAACACGTCACGGGACACCTCTTGTGACTTATTCAGAATGATTTCCGCGTCAGCTTTGGTTAATGCTACAGGTTTTTCAATCACCACATGACGATGAGTGTCCAGCGCTTTTATTGCATAATCGGCGTGATAACCATTTGGGGTACAGATGTTCACGACATCTATATCAAGACCCGAATCCAAAAGATCATCTATGGATGAAAAAAAAGGTTCCTGAGCATTCTTCAGTTGTAATGTTTCCTTCGGAAGGACATCGCATAGGGCAACCAGCTCGGCTCTGTCGTCACGACGGATCATTTCCGCGTGTCGTTTGCCGATATGCCCTTGTCCCACGACAGCAAACTTAATTCTTTCAGTCATTATTGGTTAGTTTTAATCACGCTATTCTTGCGAAGCACATACTTATCTCCGCTTTCAGGGCATAGAGCCTCTCCATTGTTATCAAAATGCAATTTATGTCCATGTTCACTTACCCATCCGGTTTGACGCGCAGGATTGCCCATTACCAACGCGTAGGGCTGAATATCTTTGGTGATAACAGAGCCGGCTCCAATCATGGCATATATCCCGATGGTGATTCCGCATACAACTGTTGCGTTAGCACCAATGCTTGCGCCTTTGCAGACTTTGGTTGCAAGATACTGATTTTTTCGGTTAATGGCGCTACGGGGATTGATCACATTGGTAAATACAACTGAAGGTCCCAGAAAAACATCGTCTTCGCAAGTTACACCAGTATAGACCGATACGTTATTTTGTACCTTTACGTTATTGCCAAGTACAACAAGGGGCGAAATTACCACATTTTGTCCAATATTACAATTACTTCCGACGATGGCACCAGACATTATGTGTGAAAAGTGCCATATTTTTGTGCCGTCGCCAATCTGGCAACCTTCGTCTATAATAGCTGTTTGGTGTGCAAAATAACTCATGGACATAATTTTAATTGTCAAATTTTCCGGTGATTCCCTATATTCTGTTTGCCGATAGGCCCTCTTTGACCATCTTTGTAATAAAAGTGAGTTGTTCTTCATCCAGTTCAGTGTGCATCGGAAGGGAAAGAACACATGATGAAAGCATTTCTGTTACAGAACAATTTTCTGCTCTGCAGTGTTCGTTTTTGTAGGCTTTTTGCAGATGAAGAGGTACCGGATAATATATCATTGAAGGAATCCCAACGTTGTTCAACCATTTTTGAAGCGCATCTCTGTTAATTCCGGATAGAATGAGAGTGTATTGATGGAAGACATGTGTGGAAGATGGATTTCTTTGGGGAATTGTCACATCGTCACACATTCCTAAGGCGTGATCATAAAAATCAGCAGCAGCTTGGCGCGCTGCATTATATTCGTCAAGATGTTTGAGTTTTACATCAAGAACCGCAGCCTGAATACTGTCGAGGCGGGAATTGACACCTACCCGGTCGTGATGATAACGGACTGTCATTCCGTGATTAGCAATTGATCTTATTTTGTCAGCCAATTCATCGTTGTTGGTAAAAATAGCTCCGCCGTCACCAAAACAGCCAAGATTTTTTGACGGAAAGAAAGAGGTGCAACCCACATCGCCCATACATCCGGAGCTCATTTTGCGTCCGTCTGAAAATGTATATGTCGATCCTATTGATTGGCACGCATCTTCAATGATGAAAAGATTAAATTCCTTTGCGATAGCCATAATCGC
Source organism: Bacteroidota bacterium (assembly GCA_030706455.1). Lineage (GTDB taxonomy): Bacteria > Bacteroidota > Bacteroidia > Bacteroidales > Paludibacteraceae > Microbacter. The sequence goes on along the minus strand of JAUZOL010000111.1, from coordinate 4,080 downwards.
TTCCATATTCGCATTTTGCCCGAAAAGATGCACCGGTACAATAGCCTTCGTTTTTGGGGTAATGGCTTGCTTTATAGCCTCGACGGAAATGCAAAAATCAGTATCTACATCTACAAAAACAGGAGTAAGTCCCAATAATGCAGCCACCTCGGCAGTCGCCACAAAAGTAAACGAAGGAACAATAACTTCGTCACCGGGTTTGAGTCCGAGAGCCATCATCGAGATCTGCAATGCATCGGTTCCGTTTCCTACCGGAATTACATGTTTGACTCCCAGATAAGTTTCCAGTTGTTGTTGAAAATCATTGACCTTGCCACTCTTGATGAATGCGGTAGAGTCTATAACCTCCTGAATGCCATGGTTCACCTCAGCTCTGATTTTTTCATATTGACCCTTAAGGTCAACCATCTGAATGGTATTCATATTCATTTATTTATATTGTCTTACAGGCCAACTCTTAATCCCAGTGTGAAGGTGAGATTTTTGCCCTGTAGATATTCCGGTGTGTACATGGAGAGATAGCCGCTTGCGTTCGATCTGTATTCCCCGTATGTTTTGGCTCCCGTTGCGTTGTGTCCTTCTATATTGCTCGAATCGATGTTGAACAGAAGGAGTAAATTGTTGATTACTTCGTAGTTGGCACTGAATGAGATCGTTTTGTTAGTCCATACTTGGTCTTTCATGAAAGGCTGGGATATTATTTTCAATATATCCTTGTGAATGTAGTCGTACTCGTTGCCATGACTAGCCGATAAAAATGATCCTTGCAGGAATAGTCCCCGGACAGGGCGGCATGTCAGCGCCAGAAACATCTCCTGCGAGTTGTCCCAAAGATAACTTCCAAGCGTATATCCGCTTGATGTGTAATCGATAGCCGGTATAAAATGCTTGTAAGTACAAATGTTATTGCGTGTCCATTCGGCTATTAGTGAGCAGTCTTTGAAGGGATAGTTACTCAAACGACCACCCAGTTTCCATGAAATCGGATTAGTTTCAGGATTGGAAGATTTCAGCCGTTTGACAGAAAATTCATCGATATACATTGACAGAAACAAATGCAGGTGGTTGATGTTGCGCGAACTGATGTTCAGAAACATCTGAGAATTTTGGTTTTCCGCACCCATTGTCAACGTGTGATCTATCGATTTGTAAAAAGCCAAAGGCAGGAAATAAGCCAATTGTATGTTCCGTTCTGCATAAATGATAGAATTTCCGAATGAGATGTTCAATCCTGTCATTGGTTTAAATGTCAGCATGTTGGCTGCTATGTATTTGCTTCTGTAACGATAGGATTTTTCGCCTGTATTTTGGACATAGTAATCGGTAGAGTCAATTACGTTGGAAGTGAGCCAGCCGTGGAAAAAGTTCAGCTCCACCCATTTGAAAGGATATAGATTTAATGCCAGAAAAGGGAAAGAAGGCGTATTCCCAGACAAAATATTCGATCCATGATAATTGTCGCCCCACTGAATATGATCTTTGGCATAGCCAATATTCCCCCAGTCCCAGGAGTAATAAACTCCTGCGCGCATTTCGCTAAAATCGCCTCCGGCATTGGTTCCGTTTGCCACCTTATATGCAGCACCGGGAGCCTGAGTGAGAAATGAAGGTAACCTCATTAACGTGTCTTTGGCGGTATAAGGGCTTTTCATTTGGGCATATTTCTCTCCTTTTGAAAGTAGTTCCCCACTCTGAGAGTTATCCCGTAAGCTGGCATACAACGTAAAATGCTTTCCCAGTTGGGTCATCAATTCGGCTCCTACGGTTCGTTGTGATATGGATCCGTTTTTGTTTTTCAGGATTTCTCCACCCAAAATAGGAGTCATTCGTATCCACATATCGCCGGAGCGATAAAATACGCCGGGGTGCCAAAGCGATACTTTTGTGGACGATTCGTCTACTACGTCAAAGCGGGTGAAGGGTAGTTTCCCTGTTTCAAGTGCGAAATCGTTTAAATAAAAGGCAACATCGGCTCGCTGGCGCTTTGAAAGCACAGAGTCCTGAGCGGAAGCCTCTTGTAGTTTTGATGCGATAAACGTGCGGCTATAAGGTTTTACTGCAGAGTTTATTTGGATGATGCCGTCGTTGGCCAGTTCGTCAAGAAGGTCGTATAAGGAGGAATACGACTGGTGTTGAGGAATGTTTTGAGCGGATATTCCAACAGCGAATAACGCCACGATTAAGAGGATCAGTTGTCTTTTCATCGAGAATAATTTAAAGTTAAACATTCAGGAACTGCTCAAAATCAACTCCGTAGTTATTTGCTACGTACTTTTTTGAAAAGAATGTTGAAAAGAATAGTTGCAAGATAATGCAAATCTGTAAAAAACAGACCTTGATTTTCACAAGCGTCAAGATATTTTTTCTCAGAAGCTTGTATTTCCTCTAATGATTTTGGCATATCGGCATAAAATGGAGGCAGCAAACCGGGTTTATGGCGAACTCGTTGCTGTTGTAATTCTTCAGAATACAGCGAAAAATATTGTTTGCTTAAAGGGCGGACTCCAACCAGCTTCATATTTCCTTTGAGGAGGTTGGCCAGCATTGGTAATTCGTCCAGCCAGTATCGTCTCAGAAACCGGCCTAATGTAGTTATTCTGAAATCGTGCTGAAATTTTCCACCTTCTTCCAGGTTATTCTTTTGATATAAGTATCCCTGTAAATAAGAGGAATAAGGATACATGGTTCTTATTTTGTAAACCTTGAACAACTCATTGCCTTTGCCAACCCGCTCCAGTGCCAGCAAAAAACTATAATGTGCAGACTCAATTCGTAACGGTTCTTTCGTTTTTCTGGCAATAAAATAAGAGAGCCCTCCTATCTGAATTTCGTTGGCTATCTCAAAACCGGAAAAATAAGCTCTGCCAAATACTTCGGCTTTTGATAATGCCCTGCCTTTACCTGCCGTAATCCAGAAATACAATTCGCGGGTAAGATTCAGCTTGGGTAATGCCCTGAAGATAATAAAATCACGCGAATATATTATTTTACGTAAGAGCTTGTTTTTGCCACTCAAAATTCTTTTTTTACGCTGTTGCAACGCTTCAAAACAACCGACAAAAGCACCTCCGTATGGTAGCCGTTCGTTGATGGTTGAGAAAAACATGTTTATTTCTCTTATGTCGTTTACCTGGTGTAGATTGATTATGGTGGAATAGCGGGTTTTGGATACTTTTTCGATATTGAAGCGCTCTATCGTATTGATCAGTAAAGTTGATGATAAAAATAATCCGGCATGCTCCTGTAGAAAATTAAGTAGTTCCTTTCCCTGATGCTTTATAATGTAGCTGGTCATGAAGTCTTTGACTTCATCAGTTACAAAATGATCCTCTTTGTTGAGGGTGGCTTCATAATGGGCAGTATTCGAGTCTGGAAGAAATTCGGTCGGTACTTCAGCTTCATGAAAACCAAAATATACAGCAATGAGAATGGTTTCGACAAAGAATAATAACACCGAAAACGATATAAACGCAACTTTTGAATAATTAAGCTCGGGGAAAATGAAGAGAACTACGAGACCCGCAATAAGAGCGGAGATGTCAGCCTTCAAACAACTTTTTGCGACGTGTTTTAGCTTGCGTTTTCGGAAGTTCAGGTATTTCTTAAACGATATGCCAAAAAAGATCCACCCAAGCAGGAAGATGAAAAAGGGCAGCGTGTATTTTTCAACCGGATTCTGACTTGTAAACGGGAGTAAACCTACGGTGAAATAAAAAAGACAAACAGCAACAATGACATTAATAATCATGTAGATTACCAATGGATTGTTGTGGTGTTTTTTTATCATGGAATTCATGCTGTTTGCTCTTTGGCGTTGAGGGTCAACACGCTTGTTTTATTTTGCTAATATATGACTTATTTTCCGGAAGCTACCTTCAATGCGTCATAAATATTAGAGCAAATATTTTCATCTCCGATTTCATTTGCGATGCCAGATCTTCGTAAGGAATTGTGAACTTGCTCGTTAACTCCGGAAAGAATAATTTTTATTTTATGATGACGTGATAAACGAATGAAACTGTCGAGGTTATGTAAACCGGTGGAGTCGATAAACGGAACCTTACGCATTCTGATGATTCG
>JAUZOL010000110.1 GCA_030706455.1 Bacteroidota bacterium | reverse complement strand
GGGTAAATATAACGGATATTACCGCAACGGTTGCAGCTTTGTTGCATATTCAAATGCCAAGCGGATGCGTGGGATTGCCGGTGACGGAGGTAACGGACGGAAAATGATAAATCAAAAGCATAATGGATGTTAAACAGCTAAATTATTTATGTTTAGGTGATTTTGGAAGGTTTGTTTATTTGTTCTTTGCCTGCGGCAGGCCTTACTTTTTGGCGCAAAAAGTAAGCAAAAACAGAGACGGAAAGAACTCGTTCGAACGGCCATGAAACATTTTTTCATCAACAAACTTCTGTAATTGACCTACTCACTCAAACAGCTTTCCGTCAGTTCGGTATTTTTGTTTACCCTTCGGGTCTGGTCTCTGTAAAGCCTATAAAAGAAATTTCATTCTATTTTTTAGTATATTGATAATGAGGGTGGTATTTTTGTTAGCAAACCTTGTATCAAAAATAATTGCCGGTTTATAAAATCAAGAGGCTGTCTCAAATTCAATTGAGGCAGCCTCTTTCGTCGATTCAAGCGAAGAGTCCAGTCTGAATTATATTACCTTGAGACGATAAATTTGCCTGAATAGTAGTAGGTCTCACAAACGAATCTATAAGTATACAGACCTAAAGGAAGATTGGTGGAACATTGAATAATTGTCTCCTGATCAGCAATAGCTTCTTTGTCGGTTATTCTGGTTATTTCAAAGCCAGTTGTGTTATAGATGACTACAGTAACCCTTCCGGAATATTTGGGTGTAAACTTGAAATTAACCATGGAGCTTCCCGGTGTTTGATAAACAATAACTTTCATTGGATGATCTTCCGTTGTGATTATCCCGGTAGGTAAATTAATGTGGTCTGTTATTGTACCCGAATCGCTATTGTAGTTGCTGTTTCCTGCAAATGACCAGGTGTCAGCATATGTATCTACCGCTGTATGTCTGGTCAAACTCAGGTCAAGCAGATTACTCAGATCTTCACCAACTATTCCGGTAGCAGTTCCTGTTGCAACATGTTCATTGTTGTCGAATCTCACATCGTAAGGAACAACAGAGATCGTGGCATTGGCTTTGGAAATGGTAAAATTGAAAGGCACAGATGATGCTCCGCTATAATTTTCGTCAGCTGCAAGAGTTGCTACAATCTGATAAGTGCCTGCATTTGTCGGTGGTGTAGAACTTTCACTGTATGAGGTTGAGCCGATGCCTTTGTATGCGTAAGAGATAGCTCCGGTTGAGCCGGAGTGTGTTGACGTTGCCGGACCTTGCGGATAACTATTGTAGGTGTAGCTGCTGGCGCCTGTTACGGTAATTGAAGACGTAGCAGAGGTTATCGTTAGCAAAGCTCCTGTAAAGGCTATTGAATAATTACTACTCAGCGCTAAGCTGCCTTGTCTGATTGCATAACTACCCACACTTTCTCCGGCATCACGAACCAGCGTCCCGCTGAACGTGTCACTACCTGCCAATTCAGGAGAATTTGTAAACGTAAGAGTAGGATCCGGTGCTCCATGCGTTTTACTCTGTGCGTTTGCGGTTACTGAAATGCTCTTGGGGCTTACTGTCAGCGTATTGTCAGTTTTAGTGATGTTGTAATTCGGGTTGCTCCCCAATGTAATTGAGATTGGATAATCACCAACAATTGAAAGTTTTACGGCGGTAGTTGCTAGCGAATAATTCACGACATCTCCGCTTTCAACAGCGCCCGTTACCACAGCCGTCAGTGGTGGATTGTTATCTCCATATGTTTTGGAGAGATGGTTTGCTGTGATTGTTGCTGCTTTGGTGTTTACCATCAGAGTATTGTCAGTTTTAGTGATGTTGTAATTCGGATTGCTCCCCAATGTTACCGAGATGGGATAATCACCGACATCGGAGAGTTTTACAGCAGTAGTCGCCAATGAGTAATCCACAGCATCTCCACCTTCTACCGCACCGTTGACCGTGGCAGTCAGTGTCGGGTTATCATCACCGTACGTTTTGGAGAGATGATCTGCTGTTACGGTTACGTTCTTTTGATTAATTGAAAATGCAAACGGTACAGATGATGCTCCATAATAGTTTTCATCACCGGCAAGAGTTGCAATAGCCTGATAAGTGCCGGTATTAGTGGGTGGTATTGAGCTGTTCTTGTAATTTGTTGTCCCTGAGCCTTTATACTTATAGGTTACGGCACCGTTGGATCCTGTTTTTGAATAATTGGCAGGTCCTTGCGGAGTGCCATTGTAGGTAAGTGTCACCGAGCCAACAACAGCAATGGTGGAGGAGGCTTTATTTATGGAAAAGAGGGCTTCGGTAAAAGTTAGAAGATAATTACTGCTCAAAGCTAAATCTCCCTGCCTGATTGTATAGGTACCCACATTTTCTCCTGCATCACGAATCAAGGCCCCGCTGAAAGAGTCGCTACCTGCTAATGCCGGCGAATTTGTAAACGTAAGCGTTGGGTCCGGATCGCCATACGATTTGCTCTGTGCATTTGCGGTTACAGAAATGCTCTTGGTTGTAATTGTTAATGTATTGTCGGTTTTGGTAATGTTGTAATTCGGATTGCTCCCCAATGTTACCGAGATAGGATAATCACCGACCCCAGAGAGTTTTACTGCCGTCGTGCCTAACGAATAGTTCACAGCATCTCCGCCTTCTACAGCGCCTGTAACAACAGCCGTCAGTGTCGGGTTATCATCTCCGTAGGTTTTGGAGATATGGTCAGCTGCGATTGTTACGTCTTGTGCGTTTACCGTCAGCGTATTGTCAGTTTTGGTAATGTTGTAGTTTGGATTGCTTCCTAATGTTACCGAAATAGGATAATCACCGACCTCGGAAAGTTTTACGGCAGTTGTAGCCAGCGAGTAATTTACAGCATCTCCACCATCGACGGCACCTGTAACCACAGCCGTCAGTGTCGGATTATCATCCCCGTAAGTTTTTGAGAGATGGTCAGCTGTGATGGTAGCCACTTTTGCGTTTACGGTCAGCGTATTGTCAGTTTTGGTGATATTGTAGTTCGGATTGCTCCCCAACGTTACCGAGATGGGATAATCACCGATCCCGGACAGTTTTACAGCAGTTGTAGCCAGCGAATAGTTCACGGCATCTCCACCTTCGACAGCACCTGTAACCACAGCCGTCAGCGTCGGATTGTCATCTCCGTATGCTTTGGAGAGATGATCGGCTGTAATGGTTACGTCTTTTGCGTTTACGGTCAGCGTATTGTCGGTTTTGGTGATATTGTAATTCGGATTGCTTCCTAATGTTACTGAAACAGGATAATCACCTATGTCGGACAGTTTTACAGCGGTAGTAGCCAGCGAATAGTTCACGGCATCTCCACCTTCGACAGCACCTGTAACCACAGCCGTCAGCGTCGGATTGGCATCTCCGTATGCTTTTGAGAGATGATCGACTGTAATGGTTACGTCTTTTGCGTTTACCGTCAGCGTATTGTCGGTTTTTGTAATGTTGTAGTTTGGATTGCTTCCTAACGTTATTGAGATAGGATAATCACCGATTCCGGACAGTTTTACAGCAGTTGTAGCCAGCGAGTAATTTACCGCATCTCCACCATCGACAGCACCTGTTACCACAGCCGTCAGCGTCGGATTATCATCACCATAGGTTTTTGAAAGATGATTAGCTGTGACAGTTGCATCTTTTTTGTTGATGGTAAAGGCAAGCGGAGTAGATGATGCTTCCAGATAGTTTTCATCGGTAGCCACCGTTGCTACTACCTGATATGTTCCTGCATTAGTAGGCAGTGTAGCGCTTTCAGGGTAACTGGTCGATCCGGTTCCGCTATATTTATAGGACTTAGTGCCTGTCGACCCGGTTACGTCAGCGGAAGCCGGTCCCTGAGGTGCGTTGCTATATGTATAGGTGGTTTCTCCTGTGGCTGTGATAGTTGAAGGTAACTTCATTACAGCGATATTCAGAAACTCTTTCCATTGTAGAGCATCCTGGTAATTACTCTTTTTGAAAGGAGGAACATATAACGTACAAGTTGAAGTGCTTACTCCCAGAAAAACATCTTTGGAAGCGCTCAGGTCTGCCGGAGTTTGAGGGTAGGCATACAATCCCGTGAGTGCTGAGCATTGGTAAAAAGCAGAATCTCCGATAGCAGTAACAGTGGCCGGTATTTTGACGGTTTGCAGATTGTTGCAATGGAAAAACGTGTTTTTCAAAAGAGCGGAGACTGATGTCTGGCTCAGATCTACTGTGGTTAAGGCATAGCAATTGTAAAATACATCATATCCAAGATAATTTACTGTTGATGGAATTGTAATGGAAGGTAAATGCTGGCAATTTTTAAAAGCGTTGTTGTATATTGCCGTCACTGAAGATGGAATAGTAACAGAAACAAGATTGAAGCATGCGGCAAATGTCCAGTTGTCAATGTACGTGATTGACGATGGTATATTTACAGCTGGCAAACTGTGGCAATGAACAAAAGCACCCACACCCATTGAAGTCAGTGAGGAAGGAAGATTCGGATCAACAATCAACGAGTGGCAATCGGCAAATGTCCAGCTTCCGATTGATTGCAACGAGGCAGGAAGGTTGATTGTAGCCAGATTGTAGCATCCGTAAAAAGCATAGTCGCCTAATGCCGTTACAGAGGTTGGTAAAATCACTTGTGTCAGGCTCAACTTTCCGGCTTTGGGTGTTGAGAAATAAAAGGCTTCATCCGGTATTTTATTCCCGTCGATGGTAGCTCCGCTTAAATCGATGACCGATAGCGCAGTGAGCGTATCTCTCATGGTGAGAAAATCAGCAGCATTGACGGAGCCATTGATGGTGAGGTTTGTGACGGAAGGACGTTCCAGAGCCGTTAATGCATCATGCAACCCTCCGGCACTTATTGTAACCGTTTTGTAGACTTGTGCGTTGATTCCTATAGCAAAAACAATGCTAAAAAGGAGAAATATTATTTTTTTCATAGCTGTGAGTATTAGATTCTTCATGCTAATTATGAAGATGTAGCTCGTTTTCAGAGACAGTTGAATAGGTCATTTTTTAATGTTTTTATTCCAATCATTAATGGTAAAATGATTCTAACGGATAATGGCAAAGAGCGTTTTGGCAATAATCCTCAAATCATTTTTTAGTGACATTCGTTCAATGTATTGAAGGTTAATTGATAACTTTTCAGGAATTAGCTTCTCGATATAGAATTGTTCGGGATCAGGAGACGCCGCAATCATTTCATTCTCATCCTTCAGTAAAATGGATGCCGGATCCGTAATGCCCGGGCGAACCGATAGTGCTTCCTTTTGTCTTTGTGTGTATAGCTGTGTGTATTTCGGTACTTCAGGGCGTGGTCCAACCAGACTCATTTCTCCTTTTAAGACATTGATTAGTTGTGGTAATTCATCGATTTTATATTTTCGGAGATAATAGCCTGTTCGTGTTATTCTGTTGTCATGCAGTCCTATTGTCAATAAAGATGATTTATCTGCGTTGACAATCATGGTGCGAAATTTGAATATGTCAAATGGTATTCCGTCTTTGCCGGTTCGGGGCTGCAGGTATAGCACGGGTCTCCCCGAATCGGCCAAAATTAGCAGGGCGATTATCAGAAACAGTGGGCTTAACAATATGAGTCCTAAAATAGACAGGACAATATCAGCTTTCCGTTTCAGATAATATTCATGATGGGTTGAGGTTGCCATTTGTGTACAATTTTGTTGTATGCGTCAACAAGAGTGTCGACCACAAAATCTATCTGATCGTTTGTGAGTTGTGGATAAACCGGCAATGAAATTTCTCGCGTGTAATTGTCGTATGATTCAGGATAATTCCGGATTTTATACCCTAGGTGCATAAATACCGTTAACATGGGCATTGGAATAAAGTGAACATTTACCGACACTTCATGAGTCGCAATTTCGGCTATTATCTTATTGCGCTGCTGAAGGGTTATATCGCGTATTCGCAGCGGATACAGGTGGTAGGCCGAGGTTTGCACCTCATTGTCGAATGGAGGTGGAAGTGCCCATTCATAAGGTTCTAGCAACATGTTGTACCGGACATATATCCGGCGGCGTTCGGCCAGTAAGGAGTCGTATTTACGAAGTTGAGCCAGAGCAATAGCTGCATTGACATCGGGCATGTTGATTTTCATGCCCTGGAATAAAATGTCGTATTCCCATGATCCGGGCTGAGTTTTGGCCAAAGCATCTTTCGACTGTCCGTAGATAGTCATGATGCGAAAGTGTTTGTATAGCTCGTCGTTATTAAAAGGCTCCGGTAAGTTGAGGCAAATCATGCCACCTTCGGCGGAAGTGATATTTTTGACGGCATGTAGCGAAAAAATAGTGATGTCGCACAAAGAACCGACACGTTTCCCCTCCTGAGTCGCCCCAAGAGAATGTGCCGCATCTGCAATAATCATAATGCGCCCCAAAAGTCTTTGTACAGGCGATGTCGGAGTAAAAACAGCTTTTGCCCAGTCTTCGTTGATGTAGTGTTGAATGGCTTCATAATCACATGCCCAACCTCCGATATCAACCGGAATGATTGCTTTTGTACGGGGAGTGATTGCTTTGGATATGGCTTCGGCAGAGATAGTGAGGTCGGAGTCGATATCAACCATTACCGGAGTCCCTCCCGCTTCTAAAACTGCCAATGCCGTTGCACAATAGGTGTAGGCCGGAACGATGACCTCGTCTCCCGGTTTTAGCCCCAGCCACCGTAACACCATAATGGCGCCGGATGTCCATGAATTGACGGCAACAGCATGTGTTACTCCGACATAGTTTGCAAAAGCGTCTTCCAAAGCTTTCACTTTGGGACCTGTGGTAATCCATCCGGATTTCAAAGTATCGACCACTTCCGTAATTACATCCTGGTCGATGTACGGGGGTGAAAATAAGACTTTCATATTTTTTCTCTTTAGATTAATTGATCGGTCTGAATATCAACAATATCACTATTGTACAATAGCTACGTCGCATAGCTATAAGAGCTCGTTTCTTGTTTTATCTGTTCATTAATGCGTAAAAGTTGCTGTGAATAAGCAGCTTAAATATGCCAACCAGGTATCCCCAGCCATAACTGATATGCATGACAAAAAACACCCATGGAATCATGAGCAATAGTCCTTTTGGTTGGTGTTTCTCTATTTTGTTTTGAGCAAAACCAAGAGCAGTTACAAAGTATAATCCTATGAAACAGATGTAAACCCACAAAAAAGCGTTTGCCCGGAAAGCCATTGCACCTCCCAATAGTAATCCCAATAAAAACAGTAGCGGGAAAAACTGCCGGAGGGTCGCAGGCTTACCGTTCTTTTTATTGACCAATGGTTTGAATAAGCCGTATTGATAAAACATTTTCGCGATTTTACTTACTTCGTCCCGCGGGTAGTAAATGACTTTTATATCAGGTATCAGAACTATTTTTCCGCCGTTCTTGATGATCCTGGCGTTAAATTCATCATCCTGATTCCGAATGAGTTCTTCGTCAAACATGCCGATGCGGCTAAACAATTCGCGATGAAAACATCCGAACGGAACCGTGTCTACTTCCTTCAATTTGTCAGTTCCTATGCGGCAGTAAGAATTGCCTACGCCGAACCTGGAACTAACCGCCATTGCTATGGCATTTGCTGTTAATGAGCTGTTTAATGGAAGACTTCTGATAACAACACCCACATTGTCCGCTTTCGTTTTGATTAAGTTGGTAACCAGAATGCGGAAATAATCCGGGGGATATGTTGCGTGCGCATCCAGTCTGATAATGATGCTGCCCGTTGTGGCACGAATGCCGATGTTCAATGCTGCCGGTGCACTTTTTTTCGGGTTGTCAAGCATCCTGATATATGGGTATTGACGGGTGTATCGGATAATAATGTCTCTGGTGCCGTCGTTGCTCATGCCATCAACGAATACTACCTCCATCTTGTCTTTTTCGTAAGAGGAAGAAACCACGGATTCAATACACTGTGTGATGTTTTGCCGTTCGTTATACGTAGGACATATTACAGAGATAGTTTCCATAATGCTACATCTTGGACAATATTTCGGACCTGATGCGTAGGTAGTTATCGCCTAACAAACTTTTTACAACCGTGAGAATGTGCCATTTGATCGATTTCAGACAACGTACATAAGAGTGTTTTAGAAATATATTGATAACGTGCCGTTCATTCATGCTACACGTAACCGGATACCGACCGATGAATGTCATCCCGGCAATAGCTTCCTGCCGTGTCGTTGGAATTGATGTGAAGACCTTGTGTATTCCGCATGAGCTCAACTGTCTGATAATTGGTTCGGAAATATAACCGCCCGGCAATGACGCGCAAACAACCGGAGTCTGAATGATTTCCTGCAGGCATGTAACTGATTTCTCCCATTCCTGTTCTATCGTTTTTTCATTGCATTTCGATAGATTGTCAGGGTGCGTATGTGAGTGAGTGCCAATTATATGACCTTTGTGATGCAGGTTTGCCACTTCGTCGCGTGTCATAAATCCGTCAGTGTCGAGATAATGTGTGGAAACGAAAAAGTATCCTTTCAGCCCGTTGGCATCCAGTATCGGTGCAATGAATTTGCTGAATGAACTTCCTCCGTCGTCGAACGTAAATATTACTCTGGCAAGAGGAATTTCTTTTGCCCGGCAATGATCCACAACCGCTTTCACCTGCTTCTCAAAATCACACAGTCTTACCTTGTATTTTTGGGACCCCGCGTTTTGCAGTCCGCTTTCGTGTGGAGTCTCCTGGTAAACATCGTGATACATGAGAGCAATTGTTTTCATAGTCTTAACATTAAACCTGCCGGCCTGAAAAACCTGATTCTGCACGATAAAATAACTTCTTCACAGCACTACCTCCCAAGCCAATTTCCAATAGACTCCGCAACAGATACAGCAATATGGCGGATGGTTTTGCATACCACGGATATACCATGCGGATAAACCTTGTCAAATAAACCGGATTGGAGGGCGACTTGACCGAAAAGAGAGAGGCGACGCGTTTTCTTAGGCTTGTTTTTTTGTAGTAAACATCGTTGCCCGTGTTGTGCGTGTCAACTTCAACCGTAATATTGGTTACTATATATGCCTTATAACCGAAACGACTTAGCCTTGCCGTGAACTCGTAATCGCTGCAATAGTGAGGCAGCTTTTCTTCCGACGTAATCCCGGCTTGTTGCAGTGCTTCAAGCGGAAACATGATGCAACGTGTCGGCAGAAAGTCTACGGGGATTAATTGATCTTTTGGCAATAATGAGACATTGCTGCCTGCAAGTGGATGCCGGTTTTGTGTAAAACTCCACGAAAGAACCTGCACTCCGCTTGAAATAATTTGACCATTGGAGACCGTAATCACTCCAAGTTGGCAAGGTGGTAAATTCTTTGCTTCGTTCAGGAATGATTGGAGAATGTCGTATGAAAATACGATGTCCGCATTCATCAGAAAAACGTATGCCGGACGAGGTTCTGACACCAGAATGTGCCGCAAGCCGACGTTTACCAATCCGGCCCAGTAAAGAGAGGGGTTGCCTGCCTTTTCAATAATTCGCGAGTCGCTGCAGTCCCTTAACCACTGACTGGTTTCATCATTAGGATTGCCATTCACAATGATGATGTCAATGTTTTCGTCTCTGATGTTGTCGAAACTATGAATCAGAGTTTTGATTTTTTCCGTTTCCCTGAAAGTGGGAATGACAAAGGAAGCAGTTCGCATATGATAATCTTAAATCAGAATGACAATCGCTACGTTTTTTTCTGCATCAATACCGCATTATACATCGTTTCAATCTCTTTGAAAATCTTTTCTTGGCAGAAATTTGTTTTGGCATTTTCTTGTGCCTGAGCCGCTAATTTCTCTCGTTTCTCGGGATTCCTTATCAGAGCAAGTATGGCATTTGCCAGTTTCTCCGCATTGCGCGGGGGAATCATAATTCCTGTTTTTCCATGTTGAATTACTTCCGGATTTCCGCCAACGTTGGAAGCAATGATTGCAAGTCCGGCGGCACAAGCCTCCAGGAGCGCAATGGACAGATTTTCATGCAACGTTGGAAAAATGAAAATGTCACTTGCAAACAATATGTCCCTCACATCAGTGCGCTGACCAAGCAATATTACCTGCTTTGATTTTATTTCGTCGACCAGCTGGGTTTGTATTTCGTTGAGGTAATCTCCGTCACCTACAATCAGGTACCGGATATTGTATTTCCGTGTTTCAAGTAATTTTATCGCGTCTATCAGAGTCTTGTGGCCTTTGTCAAAGGTGACTCTCCCCACAGTGACGGCTACAATTTCGTCGGGCTTGATGTCTAACTCAGTCCGAATTTTTTGTCGGCTTTCCTCCTTATTATACATTGAATAGTCGGGAGCCGCATTGTGGATGAATCCGTACAAATGATTGGTGTGTTGGTAGATGTAAGGTCTTTTGGCGGCAAAATCACAAACGCAGTACACTAAATCTGCATTTCTGAGTGTAAATGGTTCTATAAGTTTTCCATAGATAAATCTTTTGAAAGCTCCTAAATTCAGAGAATCTGTATAAGTGCCGTGTACACAGAGTATAACTTTTTTTACCCCGGCTAAGCGGGCAGCCAGTATGCCGTAAAAACCTTCGCTGTGTAATCCTCTCACGTGTACTAAATCAGGCTTTACTTTTTTTACTTGGGCAATCATATCCCTCAATAATGATAAATTAATGCCATGAGGAGCTTCTTTCTGTAATAATGTATCAAACTGAAATTTGTCATTCAGTGGTGAAT
>JAUZOL010000011.1 GCA_030706455.1 Bacteroidota bacterium | reverse complement strand
GGATACATATCCAACAAAAAGTTTTTGTCGCCGTCAACCATGAATTTATTGTACAACGCATTCCCGGTCCAACTGCTGAAACTACGCAACTTGCGCATCGGTTTTCCTTCGTTGCCGCGATACCATACGTGAATGTCGTCATTCAGATATTTGCTGTCGCGCAACCAGCGGGCTTCGTAGATATGATGCCCCAACGAGCTGCTAATCAAATTGTATTTGTCGGCATACGTTCTGGGTACTAAAAACTCGGTAAATGCATAACCCGTAGGTGTTTTTTCAATATGTTTGCGCAATGTCCACCAGCGGTAGTAAAACATCTCCTCGATGTTTTGTTGCGGACATTCAAACAAGGGAACATTCTTCTTCATCCAGCTCCACGACTCGGAATTTGGAATTGCCTGCGCAATATTTTCGTTCTCCATCGTGTTGAAATTATCCACGTAGTGCTTAAAATCATCGGCTTTCAACACGGCAGCCGAATTATCGTCTTCCTGGCTGGAGGTTTTGAAATTTTCCAGATAATAAACCGCTTCTTTGTCGGAAGCGCCCGGATTAGCCAGGTCAGTAAAGCGATCGGCTGGTGTATTGGGTGTCGGCTCGATGGGCAATTCGCCGGTGCGGAACACAACACGCGAAACCGCTTCAACAGGATTGAAGAAGATGCGGGTAGCAACCTCTTTGCCATTCACCACCATTTTATAGCTACGAGTGGTTACATCCAACATCACTTTGACATGATAAGGCTCGCCGGCTTTATATTTCAAAATACCGGAATAACGGGCTCCACTCTTTGATTTGAAAACGCTGTCTTTGTCGAAGGTCAAACGAATACAAGCCTCTCCTTTCGGATTTTGAAATTCGATATCGAGCTGTCCATTCCCGTTCTGACCGGGAACAACTGTAAATTCAGCCGTCAGTTTTTTTGATTCGGGAACGACGCGTTCCACCTTGGCATAATCGAACGGATCGCTGTCTTTGAGTGTCAGCCAGCATTTGCCATCTGCCTGTTTCTCGAGACTTACGGGGGCTTGCAGCGGACTGTAGATGTTCCATTTTGTCATCTCCTGAATGGAGTTAAAACGATCGAAAACGTCGTCGGCCTGTGCTGTCGCTTTGCCGGTCACAGGAACAGAAATGCGTGAAATCCACAGATCTTCCTTGTTCATGCTATAGGTAACCCAAAGGTTTTTGTCGGGTGGCGTGCCGTTGCCCTCAAGGATTCCGCGCACATATTGCGGTCCCAGATTTTTGTAGGCACCGCCGTAACGCATCGGGGTAATATCTCCATGAACTAACAACAGGTCTTTGTATTCCAAGCCATCGTCGCTGGTGGAAATGGCCAGCGGCCAGCGGTATTCGGAAGGATTGTAAACCGTGGCATAACGCCCGTCGGAGGTACGTTGCCCCCAGATTTTGGCATTGCTGTTCACAAAACCTTTGCCTCGCTGCGGCATCACCGGCCAGGTTTTCCCACCATCGGGACTGATGGTTGTCAATGCAAATTTCCACAAGCCGACCACTCGGCCATCGGGCAAATGATAGAAATTAAACGCTTTGTAATCTTTATGAATGGGAACCAACGGATCGTTGCGGTCGGCCTCCTCATTCCATTGAAGCATCATCAGCGGATTGGCCAAGAGTTCGTTGCAGGCAGCCACAAAACCTTTGTCCTTGCTTTTGGTATAAAACGGATATGAAGTATTGCTTTCGTTGAAAGCATGGTTATAACGGATAAAATAGATTGGGCCGAACTTGCCGTTGGGCAGTACTTCACGCACCACGCGGCCAATGCCATTACCATCGTTGGGATCATCTTTCGCATCAAACGCAATGCCGTAGAAGCCCAAAACAAGCAGACGGTTTTTAGCAGATACATAAAAACCCATGCGCTGGTGCATCACGGCCATCAAGTCTTTGGCAACGCCCGGAAAATTAGGTTTGGTTGTACCGTCTGGCACTTTGTATTCGGGAAACACAACTGTAGGCGATGACCAGTTGTAACCGTCCTGCGAAGTCATCAGCAAGGTGCGACCCGGAGCTACGTGTTCGCCCACGGGATTAGACAAATATTCCATGTAAAACCGGTTATTCCAGTAGCAGAGCATCGGCTGGTGATTGTATGTCCACCCCAGGGCTTCATTGTTGCCCGGATGCTCACGGTTCACCCGCAATACCTGAATATTGTGCACCCCGATGGCCGGAGCAAGTTGTCCGTGGTGATAATCGGAATTCGACAAGGTTTTGCCGGTGTAATAAACACCCTCCTGAGCTGTGGCATTTATTGCAAGAATGATATATAAAATAAAAAGCAACTGTTTCATTTATAGATATATGAAAATTAAAAATAGTATTACGAATCCCCTTTCTCTCATGCCGATTAAAGCCTCCCCTTGAGGGCAGGTTGGGAGGGGCTTTTAATTCAGATTCTTAAGCAATTGATCGTAAAATTTACGCGACACTTTAAAGATCGTCCCATGCTTATGTCCCTGAGGCAAAGATACTTCATTTGTAGCATCGGTAAACGATTTGAAGTCACGGGTTTTTACCGCGCCATATTTTTTATCCTTATAAAACTCGAAATAAATCAGGTAGTCGTCACCTACTTTCGTCACTGTCGGTCCTTCTGTAAAATGGGGAGTAATTGCAGCTGAGGGAGTTGTAAACGGACCCAGAGGTGATTTGGCAAAAGCTACTTTCACATCACGCTCCGGCCGGGTGTTATCCTTGAGGATCAGTACATAATCTTTCGGAGCACGTTTCAGCAACACGCAGTCGATTACGCTGAATTTCGGATCGAGGAAAAGTTTTGTTTTGGAGAATGTCTTGAAATCTTTGGTGGTACAGTAGTACATCCGGTGATTGTTATCTTCAGCCTCCTGCCCTTTCTCAAAACGGAAAGGAATGGTAGATGCCCACATAATGATAAACTGCTTGTGTACATCGTCGTAAAAAACCTCCGGTGCCCAGGTATTTACCGTTGTCGGTTCGTACTTCATCACCTCTATATATTTCGACGGAGTCCAGTGAATCAGATCTTTGGAGCTGGCATAACCGAAACCTTTATCCTTCGTCCAGCTGCTGGTCCACACCATGTAAAAAATACCATCGGGACCCTGACAAACAGAAGGATCGCGCATAATTTTGTCGGTGCCCACGCCCGGCGTATTAAACGGCCCGCCCAACGATTGCCAGTGGTAACCATCGGTACTTCCGGCCAAAAGTAAACCATCCTGCTGCGGTTCACGGAATGTCGCAAAGAGATAAGCATCCTGTGCCTTTGCCAATGGAAGAAGAGTAAAAACGAATAAAAATGAAAAAATCAATTGCTTCATGTAAGTTGAAACTTAGTGCGTTTATGTATTTCCTATTCTTGTTAGGCTTGTTATTATACTTGCATCAAATGGATAATTTTATCATATCAACCAAATACAAGACATTCTATCATCCTTCCTTAAAATGATTTTCAGCTCTATTAATTTGTTATGTGCCTGCGGCAGGCTTTACTTTTTGGCGCAAAAAGTAAGCAAAAACATTGACGGAAAGAACTCGTTCGCTCGGCCATAGAACATTTTCTCATTATCAAACTTCTGTTATTGGCCTACTCACTCAAACAGCTTTCCGTCGGTTTGGTATTTTTTGTTTACCCTTCGGGTCTGTTTTGTCCAAGGATTATAAAAATAATCCAGTTCTATTTTCATGTATCTTGCTCATGCAGATTTGAACGGCCTTGTCCGGTGAGCCAAAAAACAAGTGAAGCGACGCAAAAATCGTCCTTGTTTGAAGTTATCGACGAAAGGAGATAACGAGTTTGGACGATTTTAGTCGATGAACGCCGGTTTTTTGAGCGAAGCGGACATAGCCTTGACCTTTTTGTTTACTTTTTGTGTCAAGACAAAAAGTAAAATGGAGTATTAAGCTTAGTTTCTACACAAAAATAAATATCCTATATTTTATTAAACGGCATATTAATAAGCACTTCATAATTTGAATGTTTTATGCATCCAATTCACTTTGAAAACCGACAAGCAACCAAATGGCTTCCTGTCGGTTTTTTGTTATCAGCAATTAACTCTCAAAAAACTATTTTGCCGATAACCAAAGTACGGTTGTTCCTGATTTCGGAGCTTTCAACGTAATGGTTTTGCCTCCTTTTACCTTTCCTGCTGGCGTGCCGGTTCCGGTTGCCGGATCTATCCATTTGGCAACGTATGTTTTCGCGCTGGCAGCCAGGTCGATGGTTGCTTCTCCGTTTTTGGAATAGACAATATATCCTTTCTCCGGGTTACCGAGAATGTATTGTGTCTCACTTTGCGATTTAATAACACTCATCTGAGCGGCATCTTTCAAAAAGCCTTTTTCCAACCCGGCAGGCAAATTGGGTAACGAACCTCCCGCCATCAAAACGGCCCATCCAAATTCAGGATAGCTATTTGAGTAGTAAAGAACGGCTTTATCGGGACATTGAATTTTATATTCATTCACCGCACGATACACCTGCTCGAACGAAGTTTTCTTCGGTTTTGCCAACCGTTCCTGCTGACGCGGAGCTAAATTGATGCCACCTTTGGGAGTATAAAGGGCTCCCTGTGCCTGATACCACCAGTAACGGATATCGATTACATCGACCACAGAGGCACGTTTCGGATCTTTCAGGATCGCATCCTGTACATCTTTGGTTGCACTTAGCCCAATTAATGGATGCTTGCCGGTCTCTTTCTCCCAGTCAGCCACAACATCCAGCCAGAATTGCATGAAATGAAGCGGTCCGGTATATTCATCGCTGGTCAGCTGAATTACACCTGTATTATCTGAAAAATTATTCAAACATTGACGGATATATTTACGCATCAACTCTTTACGCACCACATTGGTTGTGTCATAAAACATCTCGGAAAAGAAGATTCGTTTGTCACCGGCAAAATTAATCGGTTCCGGGAATCCTGTATTGTTTATATTATTGGCGGTACGCCACGGGCAATCGACCCAATGCGCTCCGGCCTCAATAATATTGTGTTGAAAGAAATTATGGTTCAGCAACACCAATCCGTTCTGATCGGCCAAATCGGCAAACTGTTTCAAACGCATCCAATACCATGTATTGTATTTAGTGAGGTCGTATTTGCTCAGACCGTCCCAAGCAGTTCCTTGTCCCGAACGGGCAAAAGGTTGTTCGTAGAAAGGAGGCCACACGTCGCCATCTATCCGACGAATGCGTTCGTGGTCATCGCGACGGCGGTCAGTCCATAATCCGTAATGTTGTTCAAATGCCACCGTATTAGTTTTCTTCATCCAATCAGCAACTTCATTCACATCATCCGTGAGTCCTGTTCCCATACGACCAGGGACGAAGCGAGTTAATGCAGGTTTAGCATCATCCAAAAACGAAGGTAACACGCTGCCGTTCCACCAAGGCGTATTGTGTTGCATGCCGGCCAATAGCAAATCGCCATGCACCAATTTCCCATTAACGATCAACGTCGGAGTTGAATTTGTCGTTTTAGCGACAGGAATTCCAATCTCGTCAATACTTTTTACTCCTTTTGCTTCTGCCGAAATAGGTGTATGCTCTGGCGCCGTCTTTATCAAATCAAAAATAGTGAACGCCTTCTTTTTTGCCTCCTGCGTAAGCCGTTGAGCCACGTCAACCGGAGGATTAGAAGATTCATCGCCTACGTTTATCACAAAGGCCCGATCTTTAGCTTGTTTGCCAATGCGTTCAGCCAACTGAGCATAGTATAAACTGCGGGGTTCGATACTGTTATTCGAATCATACCAGCCACCATCGCCGCCAAATTGCGACCAGCATCCGAATGCCCAGTTTTGAGCTGTCGGCGGTTTCGGACAATCGATCAGCGCTGCCGTACATTGGTAAAATACACTATTGGCAGCGCTCCATCCGGTTCCGCGATTATCTTGTTGACGATTCGAAAAGCGAAGATTATTGCCGTCCACATTCACGATATCGAACAAAACGCCGGAAGCCCAGCTATCGATCGCACCGCTGAAACTGTAAGGCAAAACCGATTGACATTGCACAAATGCATTGGGACCGGCAGCGCAAAAGCCAATTCCGAAATCGTGGTTGCCACCTTCGGCATATAAGCGTTGGAACAACGACTGCTGTCCGGCGTTAAAGAAGGTGTAACGACGTTGACCGCCCAGTTCAGAAACAGGATCGGTAGAGATACAATCTTCCACCGTGAGGCGACGTGAAGACTCGAGCGCCATCACAGCCGAACCGGCAAAATGTGAGAAGGTAATTTGACGTACCCAGCCATCGATTACATTTTCGAGGGTAATTGCCATCCAGGCATGAGCTTCGTCTTTTGGATTGGCTGCGTCAATAGTGGTTGCGCATTGCATACTTTCAACACCTACCTGACTAATTCTGCCATTCCACGTGTAAGGGATTACTTCGCCACCACCGTAATTGGCATCGAGAGCGGTAGTGATTGGTGCATCCAGTGTAATTTCATTTCCATTTATGGCGACAACAGTTCTGTCCCAATAAATGTCGCGGTCGCCGGGTTTCCATCCCAGAGCGGAAACTCCTCCACCAAAAGTGACGGTGCCAAGAGCTTCTATCCAGTTTTGGGTACTCGGACGGCGAACCATTATTTTATCGCCTGCTTTCAACGAACCAACATTTTTCAGCGTCAGTTTCATTGCATTGACCGGAACATAAGCATCGGCCACTTTCAGCGCTTCAGCTTTCGCGCGATCATCTTTACCCACCACGCGAATGAGTGTGCGACGGTCTTTGCCGGTTGCAACCAGCTTCGTCCCGTTTTCACCAATGCCGCTACCTCTCAGCACAACTCCTGAAGTGCGGATGATTAGCTGTCCGTCAATTTCGAAAACGCCGGGTTGTAAAAGGACGGCTCCTCTAAAGCCCGACTTATCCGGTTTTAGTGAAGATACGTAATCAATAGCAGCCTGAATGCGGGCTGTCGCGTCACCGGTTTTAGCCGGTACAACTATTTTGGCGAAGACATTGGGGATTGCCTGTTCGCCGGCCATATAGCCGCTATACGAAAAATCGGGAATACGGTTTCCCAGACTGTCGGCTGCATAAACCAGCCCTTCTTTGGTATGTTCGAGAGGCAACTGAGGCTTCGTCGTTTTCTTCGGTGCGCTTCCGGCAAAAAGCATTACCGGCAACAATATAAGTGCAGCAACGGAATATTTTACTTTGTTATACATTGATTGCTATTTATTATTCTGCCAAAATCATTTGGAATGACCTGTCAGAAACAAGATTTACATCTGTTGAATTTAGATTGCTATTGTTGCGGAAATCGTAGACGAAACCTGATCGTTGACAAAGATATTCATCCGGCAAACTTTTGGTTCACCGGATGAGATATTCTTACTTTTTAGCAGCTTTCAATCGTTCGCCCCATGCCTGACGTTCCTTATCAAGGTTGTATCCCTGTTTTGAGAGATAGTTGTTGATACGGCCTTTGTACTTTCCAAAAATCTCGTGCTTTTTGTTGGACGACTGTGCATCCATGGCACGTTCGCGGGCTTCGACCAGCCAGCAGTAGATTTGTTGTTTTTCCTCAGGTTTGAGCGTAGGAATCATATCGAGATACGCGCTGTAAGTAACCTTAATCAGGTTAAAGACCATTCCGTCTTTCACCTTGTCGATCTGTTCGGCATTAAGATCACCCGCAAGTTTCCCTATAAATTCACAATGCAGGTTGTACAATTGAGAGTTTGCTTCGTCTTGTAAAGCTTTTTCGGCAGATTGAAAAGCAGCTTTATCATTCCCGGCTTTTTCTTTGGCAGATTTAATGGCCGCATCACGACCATCGTGGATTTTACCGAGGCTCTTGTATTGATAGACTAAGATCCCTGTCAAACGTTTAAAGACGCTTGAGTCGGAAATCGATAAAGTTTTCACAATTTTCTCGGCACGATCCGTAAGTGTCTTATTGTATTTGTCTTCGCTGTTTTGAGCCGATGCGGTTGCAACCACAATCAGCAACAAAAATAAAGACATTAGATTTTTCTTCATAGTTTTTTTAATTGGTGGTCACGATTCATATCTGCCACAAACAAATTACAGGACCGGTAATAGTCCTGTAATCCAGTTTACAAGCGACAAATAATCAACAAATAAACCACAATAAACAATAATATGATAGTCGTTTGCAGCCGGAGGACCCAATGTCATTAAATTGGAACCACCAGCTACAGACTAATTGTACTTACATCAGGCCTGTTTTGCCTTTCAATGTATCGTTGTTGTTCTTCGGATCTTTCCAGTCTACCTTCTTGGTAGGATCGATGCCGTTGATGTATTTTTCGATGTTTGTGTATCCGTCACCATTGATGTCGCCGTTGGCATCAGAAGGATCGTTAGGATTCAAACCGTATTTCTTTTCCCATGCATCAGGCATACCGTCGCCATCGCTGTCTTTGTAAGCTTTACCCTTGTATTCAGGATAACCACCCACCTGACTGATGTCGGTAATGATACCCATTTTATACGAATCCTTCGGCAATTTGCGGTGTTCAAACTGATAGTAATCGCGTTTGTCAGCCTCTTTGTCGTAGTAAACCTCACCGGTTTTTACCTGTTTCAACACACGTTGGTCAACGATGTCACGTTTTGGCAGGTAAGCTCCTGCATTTTCCAATACAAAGTCGTAAGCTTCCTGAGCCGACATAATCGGGAACTGAGGCATAGGGAAAGGTTTGTCCCATCTCATAGTCTCGGTATAGCCTTTTGTGTCAGGTTGTTCTTCCACCTGAATACCTCCGGCCCAGTTATCTTTTGTAATTTCAGGATAACCTTCCATGATGTTGCCGTTAGCATATACACGACCGAATACCAGATAACCAAGTCTTGCACGACCCGATTCCGGTTTCAGAATACGGTGACCCACGTTGCCTTTCGAGGTAACAGGACCCGGTTTGTAGTAGTTGTTGATAATGTTGTACAACGCAGTATAATCACCGCCGTCTACCGAACGATGGTTCCAGTTGTAGATAACGTTATTCACAAAGTTGAACACGCCGTTCCATCCGATTGACGGGTTACGACCGGCATTGTCGGCCCAAAGGTTACGCAAGAACGAACAATTTTCGCCGCCCAGTGTACTACCGAAAGCATGGTTGTATGTATCCAGCGATTGAGCTGAGATAGTGTTCTGGATGGTTACGTTTACGGTAGGAAGCTTTTCTTCCTTGATACCTGCACCCGGATCGAACATGTGGCGGTAGAACGAAATGTTTTCGTCCAGACCCCATGAACAAGAGCAGTGGTCAATCATAATGTTACCAACAGGGTTGCCACCGAAGCTGTCGTCGCGACGACCTACCCAGGTTTCACCTCTGCGGAAACGCATGAAACGGACTACCACATCGTGTGTGTTGGCCCAAACCGATTCGCCTGCAATACAAACACCGTCGCCCGGAGCTGTTTGACCTGCAATGGTGATGTAAGGAGCACGGATGATTACCGGTGATTTCAGACGAATAACTCCGGCAACGTTGAACACGACAATACGTGCGCCACCGGCTTCACATGCTGCACGGAAACTGCCGGGACCGTCGTCATTGAGGTTGGTAACAGTAATTACCTTACCGCCACGACCGCCGATAGCATACTCACCACCACCCATTGCACCCGGGAAAGCAGGAATTTCGGCTTGAGGAAGATCTGTTGGACGAGCTGCCCATGGAATGTAAGGTCTGCCATGTTTTGCCTGATCCTGAACAATAGGCAACACCAGTTTCCAGATACTGTCCGAACGACGATCTGCTTCTTTGAGCAATGCCTCGGATTTTGCTTTGTCCGCATCAGGCACTTTCGGATATTGTGCCTTTGCGGTTTGCATCATTCCCACGGTAAGCAGGACAGATGCCGTTAAAACAAACTTTTTCACACGAATAAATTTTTAATTAGTATTACATCTTGCGCCTGATATCTCAGAGCCTCACGCAAGCAGGTAATAATCCACGATGATTGTAATCTTCTTTGCTTTGTTAAATCTAATACCTAATACCGGCAACCTTCTGCCTTGGATAACCGATATTATACCTATACAATCGGATAGATCACTCTACCCGATTGTAAAAATTCATATTTGCTCTTATCAGGGCTGATAGTCATAAGTACCGGTTGTACCATAAATATCATTCCATCCTTTTGTTTGTATCAACCAGGGATTATTACTCAATAATCCACTTGGTAATCCAAAAATGTAATAATTGTTTCTGAAGTTAATATTAACAGCAGCCCCATTGACCAAGTCCATTGCTTTATCTGTAGGTACACGTTTCAGATAAGTATCAAACACCGTTGCAAGACTATTTAGTTGAGTGTTGAAATCACTTGCATCTGGGTCAATCACAATTGTACTCTTTGTTGCAGCAGGAATCGGATCTGAATTTGTATTAGTTTTAGCCTGCCAATAATTACCTGTACGACAGGTACCATTAATTGGAGCTATACCTAATTTTGCGCACGTATTAACAGAAGTTGAAACATAGCTTACACCATCAAACAACAACCAACGTTGTGCATCCCAAAAACGTTTTCCTTCATAAGCTAATTCAACTCTGCGTTCATACAAACAAGCTTCAACTGCAGCATATTTATCTGCAAAAGCCCCTGTTCCTTTTGTGATTCCATAGTCACCGAGAGTTCCTGCCTGTATTCCAACACGTTTTCTAATCAATTTCAATTGTTCAAGGCAATTTGTAAGATCACCGGTTGCCGCGTAGCACTCAGCCAAATTCAAAATTAATTCTGCATAACGATATTCAAAAATATCGGTTCCAGAATAACCATAAGAAGAATCGTCTGCAGTTGGACTCGACATTTTTTTAACAAAAGCAGGGCTGGTAATCTGGTTTCCATCCGGATAAACATATGTTTTATTATCTGTTTTAAGGTAACGATAAGCCCAAACTGTTGCTGTTGAGCTTGATTTGTTAGCCCACTTACATCCAGAGAAAGCAAAAGTTCTATAGAAACGAGGATCACGATTCAAGAAAAATTTGGTATCATCATATCCATTTGCTACCGTTGGACGCGAACCATTTGCCATTGGAAATAAGTCTATCATTTCTTTTGGAGCAGCTACACCTCCAGATCCTTTCTGGCTGGAAAGACGAATGGCACTTTCCCAACCGTTATTCACAGCACTGGTAGTGTTAGGAGAGCAAAGCTGAACAATAATTGCTTCTTTACAAAACGAATTATCAACTAAAAACATATTAGCCCATTCCTTTGATGTAGAACCATACAATCCATAGCCGTCAGTCGTTAACTGAGTTACGGCTGCTTTGGCCGCATTTAAGGCATCTTGCCAACGTTGGTTATTAGAATTATCCCAATCCTTATTAAAAAGAGGACTTGCAAACGTCAGAAGAACACGACTCTTCATAGCGAGAGCTGCTCCACGAGTAAAGCGACCATAATCTGATGCGCCCCATTTATCTGGCAATAAAGCAAATGCTGTATCTAAATCAGCTGTGATGCGAGCAACAACTTCAGTGCTGCTTGCTCTGGGCAGATCAGCAACATCATCCGTTGTTGATGCTGTTTGAACAGAAGTTACAATTGGAACACCACCATAGGTACGCAATAAGTCATAATATTGCCAAGCGCGCAAGAAAAGCATTTGGCCTCTTGCTCTATCACGAAATGTTTTCGAAAGGCTCTGTCCTTTTTCTTTGATTTTTTCAATCAAAAAATTGTAATACCGAATACGAGTATACGGAGTATTGCCGGCTGAAGCTGGCAAAGAAGTTCCATAATAAGTCGGACAATCCGATGCATTCGTCAGTGTCATATTCGGATTAGTCCAGTTTTTTACTGTCCCCCCAAATTCTTCCGTGCTACGAGAACGATCATCATTAAACAGACCAATTACCGTCCAATCAGGACGTTTATATCCGGAAAATGCATCAAAATACATACGATCTATGTACCATCCAGTTTCAGTTTCATTTGTAAAGATACTTTCATCGTATTTATCATAGCTCTTTACATCTTCTAAAAACTTATCACTACAGCTTGTAACCAACAAAACTGCAAGCGAGAAGATACCTAATATTATTTTATTATTCATAATATGCTTGTTTTTTAATTTCTAATCAGATATCTATTAAAACGTTAGATTCACGCCCAATGCCCAGGTTCTGAGGGTCGGGTATTTAGAAGTAGAGTCATCATACATGTTACGGTAATGATTAGGATAAGGATTAAAGAAATCCCACAAATTATTACCGCTTAAACTGAATTTTGCACTCTCGATTCCCAGTTTTGCAATTAATTTTTTAGGAACAGTGTACGCGATATTCATATTACGTACATAACATCTGAACGAAGACACTCTCCAAAAATCAGAAGTCACTTTATTATTGGAATAATAAATATTTGGATATTTGCCATTCGGATTTGTTGTTTCGTCAAACATATCCCTCCAGAAGGATTCGCGTGCCCAAATAATTCTACCCGAACCTGTCGATTGGCCAATTACATCAATTGAGTTATATTCTCCCCATGATGTTGAAATCTGAGCATTCCAGCTAAGATTTTTCCAGCTCAATCCTAAATTCGTATTAAAACCATAGCTAATGTTCCGATTGTTCATTTTTGCCAAGTCCTGACCGTTGTCAACAATTTGCCCATTGGGAATACCCGTTGAACCATCAGCCTGAAGATCTCCTCCAAGGTCCTGATAAGCCAGCATTCCTGGTTTCATTGAAGCCTTCGATGTTATCCCAAAATAAGATGGAGTCGTACCTGCAACTGTAGCATGTTCCGTTAAATAGTTCCAGTATGCATCTACATCGGCTTGGTTTCTAAGCAAACCATCGCCTGTTGAATTACCCTTCCATACTTTATATGCATATTTTGGACGAATGGTAGAATAACCTGCTTTATTTGAGATATTCGACACATAGTCATTTCCAACTTCTACATACTTAAGCAGTTTATTCCAAGACAAACCAGTATTAACTCCTACCGAATAACGTACATCCCCGATTTTATCTTTCCATGAAGCTGAAAATTCAAGACCCCAAGCATCAATCGCTGAATAATTTTGTTCTGCAAATGCACCTCCGATTGAAATGGCCACACCAGATGAACCTGCCATATTTGTCAACATATTAGTAGTATGGTCAAAATATCCATCGAAATTAAGTGCCAGACGATTATTCAAAGTGTTCACGTCTATACCAACATTATACTTAATACTTGTATCCCATGTAATATCTCTATAGGGGGTTACACTTGGCACTACACCTGAAACATAATTGCCACCATTTGTGCCGAATCCAAGTCCTTTATCTGCATAATAATCATACAACTGAATCCATTTCCATGGCTTTACATTATCCTTACCTGTTTTCCCTACAGATCCACGCAATTTCAGATAGTCAATCCATTTTACATGATTCTTAAACCAATTCTCTTCAGAAATAACCCATCCTAAAGAAATTGAAGGAAAGATTCCCCAGTAGTGCTCAGGGGCAAAGTTTGTGGAAGCATCTGAACGCAAAATAAATTGTGCTAAATATTTGCCTGCATAGTCGTAACTAATACGACCAAGATAAGACATTTTCGCATTTTCGGCTTTTGACATATACGTAAAAGATGGACTGAGTGTTCCTGCCGAACTACTTGCTCCATTGTATGTGCCAATAATTGGTGATTCATAATATAATCTGGAAAACTCACTCTTACCTTCCGCCCGTTCAACTGATGCCACAGCCGAAATGTTATGTTGTCCAAACTTATGGTCATAATTAACATACAAGTTCATCTGTTCTGATTGGCTCGTTCCTTTATCATATAATACCCGGGCATTTTTATTGTTTTGAGCAATATCCCAATCACTATCCACAGTACTGCTATACAGATGCTTATCAGCATTGTTAGTATATTTTGCGCGAGCCAGAATATAGGGTAATTGCATCTGTTCTGCATTATTTGATGCTCTATTTAATGCATAGGTTGCTTTTACTGAAAGACCTTTTACATAAGGCACACTATATTGCAATGAAAAATTGACACCATAGCTAAAGTTATCGCTAGTTGACTTTGAGCCATTTTCTAACAAACCAAAATAGTTCCAGGCACCAATAGCATTTGCAGTATTTTGGGTACTAGTTACAGCATGTGGTCCCAATGCTGGTGATACCCAATAATCCGCTCCGCCAATATTATAACTCCAAGGTATGTGACTTGGCATATGAAGTAAATAAGTATAGTCCGCCTGCTCGCCGGCTCCTGCACTACCGTAGCTACTATCTGAAATATTACCCAACTTTGTATATGATTTTTCCTGTTTGGAATTCATAGCATCAATAGTTGCTGTAAGTTTCAATGAATTTGTTAAATTAACATCTGTACCTGCACGGAAATTATATCTGCGGTAATCTTGGTTGCCAAGATTTGCGCCTTGAGTATACATTGATGCTCCGGCAAAATAGGTAGCTTTGTTGCTTCCCCCATTCACATTCACTGAATGATTCATTGCTCCGGCACCCTTCCATGCTTTATCCAACCAATTGTAATCTAATGATTTCATTTGCTCCAACTCTGCATCTGAGTATAAATTGGCTGCAGTTTTGCCATCAGCTCTTAAGATACTGTTAGCAATCAAACCTGTTTCATACGCATTGGTAACTTTTTCATGGCTTACTGCATCATTCCATTCAAATTTTCCTGAATAAGACACTTTCGCAGTACCTTCTTTTCCTCGTTTTGTCTTAATTACAATAGCTCCCTGTGAAGCTCTCGACCCATAAATAGCCGCACTTGCATCACGTAACACAGTCATTGACTCTATTTCAGACGGATCTAAACGAGAAAATTTATCCATTGATGGCAATCCGGTGGAAGGATCAATTTGTATTACATCATCAATTACAACAAGCGGATTAGTAGAACCTCCATCCTTAGAAAAATCAAATGTTTGGCGAATCTCAATTTTAGCATCGTTCGATCCGGGACGGCTTCCAGCTGCTGTAACAGACATCCCAGGAATTTGTCCTGAAAGAGCATCTATCAGGTTAGAAGTAGGTATAGCATCGACTTTCTGCATATCTACCGGCGCTATAGATCCACTGACATTCTTGATCTTCTGGCTACCATAACCAATAACAACCACTTCATTCAGCTTTTCCACATCAGACTCCATTTTAATATCTAATACAGTCTGACCTTTGTAATCAACAAACTGTCTTTTATATCCCACATAAGAAACAACCAAAACAGCAGAGTTGGGGACCTCCAGACTAAATTTTCCATCTACATCAGTTACCGTACCTTTAGCCTGCCCTTTTAGAGTTATGGTAACACCAATTAAGGGTTCTCCATTTTCATCGGTAACAGTACCCGTTACCTTTTTACTTTGTTGTTGGACAGATGCCTCCTTTGAGGTTTCGGCGGAAAGAGTCTGAATAGACCCTCCGAAAACCAACAGAAAGCAACATACCCATTTGGCACACGACATGAGGTTACTTTGCAAAACCTTATGCCCGAAAAACATTTTGTGAAGCTTTTCCATAGGGAATAGAAATTAAAATTAAAACTTACTTTATAGTTATCACTGATTTTTATTGATTAACAAGGTCTCCAGTTGCATCAAAGCCACCTGAACTTTTTGTTTTTCAGGCATCTGGAATGTATTGAAAGGTTGCGCAAGGCTGTCGCAGCAGATACCTTTCAGTGCGAGGGCCGTCTTGAGCCCTTTAATATAGCTGGAGCCGAAACGGCCTATGCCATACAAAGCCTCACCTACCAGCATCACTTTTTCCTGCAGTTCGGCAACTTTGTTCAGGTCTTTTGCAGCCGCAGCTTTGTACAAGTCTACAAACAATTCGGGATAAAGATTTGCACCTCCGGTTACACCGCCATCAGCACCCATCAGCACTACCGAGGCCATCATCTCTTCCGGTCCCACAAACAAAGCAAAATCAGGATCATCCTTCATAATATGCAATAATTTATGAAAGTAAACCCCGTTTGCCGAGCTGTCTTTCAACCCTACAATGTTGGGAAGTTCCGAAAGACGTTTCACAGTATCCGGTTCAATCATCACTTTTGTATGAGAAGGCATGTTATACAAATACAATGGCAACGGGCATTTTTCGCTCAAAGCCTGATAGTATTCATACAATTCGGGTTGTCCCAAAGCAAAATAGTAAGGAGGAGCTGCTACCAGAGCATTGGCCTTGCATTCTGCTGCAACATTAGCCAAATAAAGGCTTTCGCTCATTGAAGTGTCGGTAATACCCACCAATACAGGCAAACGACCATCCACCGCCTGGCATGTCTCTCTGATAAGCTCTTCTCTCAGTTTAATACTCAGGTGTTGCGTTTCTCCTGTGGTTCCCAGAATAAAGATGCCGCTTACACCACCTTTAATAAGATGCTCTACAAGATTCCGGACTCCAATGGTATCCAGTTTGTCCGATCCCAGCAACGGTGTAATCATCGGTGGGATTATGCCGCTCAACTTGCTATAAGTCTTTGTTTGTGACTCCATTTCTATATTATTAAATTCTAAAAACTACTACAATCTTTCTTACCGTGTACGTAAACACCTATTTTGCAAAAAAATCAGAGGGATCCTCTAACAATCAACTTTGTAGGAATATATGTTTGTATTTTTTGTTTGGTCTGAATAAAATCAGATGCAAGACTCCCCATTTTCTTAAAATCTGCTGATATAGAAGTGATTCCATTCTCAATAACTTCCAGCATTGGAGCGTCATTAATGGTCACCACGCCAATATCCGTACCCATGCTCAATGCTTTACTGCGGCAAATCTTTGTAAAATCAATCAAGTCTGAATGCTTGACAATGAGATAAGCTTCGTGTGCGTTCACGTCCGATTCCAAAATATTTTCGCACGTTATCAAAGCATGCTCCAATTTGTTGTCATCACAGAATTTTTCAAAATATGGGATGCAACTTCTGGGGTGTTCTGAACTCTCAGGGAAAACCATCGTTACTTTCTTATATTTCCTGAACAATTCGGCTCCCGACATCAAACAATCATACAGAGTTTTATCAAAACCCTGGCAAACATAAGCGTATTTATCTTTTACGAACTTTCCAAAGTCCAGCAGCAAAACACGGTTACTATCCAACTCGTCCAACACATCCGAATAAACATCGTTAGAAATGTTCATGATAATGTATAAGTTGTATTTGCCAACGCTCTCCTTTATGATGGATTCAAAAAACTTTTTATTGTAATGGTGAAAATAGAGATCAACTTTATAATTGACCGGCAAATTATTAGTCAGCGCATGATACATGTCATTCTTATAAGGACTGAAAATATCAAGCATAACTAATATCTGGGTTGTTGCTGTTGCAACATAATAACCTTTGGTTGGGGTCGATTCTATAATCCCGGATTCTTTTAGCGCCTGAAAAGCCTTGAAGACGGTATCCCGTGCCACCCGGCATTTTTTACTCAGGTCGTTTATCGAAGGTAGCGGACTGCCTTCCGGGTATTCTCCGATTGTAATTGCATCCTGAATTGCATTCGCCAACTGCTTTACCTTGGTAGTCTGTTGTGAGAATTCTATTTCAAACATTTGAATAAAATTAGGATGCTTTATATTATATATCTGAATTACAGCACAGTAAAAAATATTATACTGTACTGTACTGTGCTGACAAAAATAGAGGCTTTTATTTGCTTTCTGTCTTAAAAAAACATGTTATACAACATATTTTCAGCGTTTTGTTTGCTAAAATCAGAAAATATTTTTTATTCGCCTGTATTTCTGATATTTACACAATGTTAAATCTTTAGTTGGTTGTTGCAAACAACATTTTTATTTCAAATAAATAACCCATTATTGTGAATTAAGAACAAAATGAAAGTCATTAGTAAATAAATGAAAGAATAAATACACACAAAGAAAACATTTACCTGTCCCGAAAAGAGGATGCATGCAAAAGAAGAGCTTGACCCTAAAATAACCATTGATATAATCAGAAAAAATGATTATATGAGTCGAAATATCCCGATTCGTGGGTAGAATATATATACGATACACGTTTTTTATATTACTTTTGTGGTTCATTCAGAGAAATGCATAATATTATACAATCTGACAATAACTCAAATTTACACAAATACTTATCACTCTTAATTACAAATTATTATGAACGTTCCTGAAAATCTTTTTTACACCGCGGAACACGAATGGATTCGTCTCGAAGGTGAAACTGCGTACGTAGGAATTACCGACTATGCACAAAGTGAACTGGGCGAAATCGTCTTTGTAGATGTAGCAACAGCAGGTGAAACTCTAAAAGCAGGTGAAACTTTCGGATCTATTGAAGCCGTAAAAACGGTTTCCGACCTCTTTTTGCCTATTGATGCCAAAGTAGAAGCATTCAATGAAGAATTGAACGACCATCCGGAATGGGTAAACGACGATCCGTACGGCCAAGGCTGGATAATTAAAGTTACCGTGGCTGATTCGTCACAAACGGCTCAACTGCTGACTGCAGAAAAATATCAGGCGCTGATAGGATAACAACTCTACCAAATAGAATTGTATCATAAAAATGGAAACCTCCTTTGCAAGACGACTCATTCTTTTTTCGTTACTGACGATGTTGTCGTTTGTGGCTTCCGCGCAAAAGGAGACACTGGTTATCGGACAGGTGTTTGACAGATTCACACAACAGCCGGTTGCCGGTGCTACTGTCCAATTTAGAAATACCTCCATTTCCACCATCACGGGAAATGAGGGGTATTTTTTAATTAAGAGCAACAATCCCGCTGCAAAAATGATGGTGTTTGCAAACGGATACAAGCCATTCCAAATTCGCATAAAGAGTAACTCCACCCTCGGGGTTGAAGTCTGGCTATCTCCGATAGGACCTGCCGCAATCCCTTTGGAGAAAGTAAACGAAGATACTATTTCCCGCAGAATTGTTCAGAATTCAATCCTGAAACGCACAAACAACAGCCCTCCTTCGGGACGTAACCCGTCTACCGTATCCGACAGATTGAAAGCCTACGCGTACAATGTACCTCCTAACTGGATGAACGATATCAATGCACGAAAAGCTTCCGTATGGTCTCCCGATTCCCTGTTCACCGTTCCGCTATTCATCTCTGACAAGATTTACCGTCAACCCGGATTCCCTTCGGTAAGGCTCGAAAAAGACATTATCAGAAACAACCAGATCACTATTTTGCCACTTGATAAAGAGTATGTGGAAAAGATGCTTTTGTTGTTAACCTTACAACAAAATTTCTACAAAGAGCATGTTGAGATACTGGGCAAATATTTTCTGAGCCCTCTTTCAAAGAAGGCTTTCAAACATTATGCATTTTTCTTGCAAGACAGCAGCTTTGTCAACAAACGCAAATGTTACACAATAGGTTTTCGTCCGAAACAGAGAGATGCGCTGCTTCTGACCGGTAGTATGATAATAGATTCATTGACATACGGATTAGTAAATATTGATGCAAGCATTCCCAAAACGCTTCCCATCAATTTTGCACACTCCTTCAACATCAAACAACAGTTTGCACTAAATAAAGACAAATGGGATTACAGCAGCATAAATACCCTTTTGGTGTTGAACCTGCCACTTCCCGTCGGTCCCCATCAAAAACCCGTACTTGGGGTTATTGATAAAGAGTTGCTGTTTTCTCCGCCCAAACACAACGACGGCGATTTGCAACAGATAGCACTTAGGCGTCAAAAAGAGAGTAAACCCGCCAGTGATTCCATCTACTCAGGGGTAATACAACTCAACAAAACCCGGTTTATGCGTGACGTGAAATGGGTGACCGACCTTTTGATGTATCAGTATGCCCATGTTGGCAAGATTGACGTTGGCCCGATTAACTCTTTGTATCATAAAAATGTACTGGACGGATCAACCGGAGCATTCAGTTTCAGGACAGGAGAGAGCTTGTGGAAAAATTTTAGTTTAGGAGCAACTCTTGGGTACGCATTCGACAATCACACGTGGAAGCTCGGGGGAC
This sequence comes from Bacteroidota bacterium, assembly GCA_030706455.1. Classification (GTDB taxonomy): domain Bacteria; phylum Bacteroidota; class Bacteroidia; order Bacteroidales; family Paludibacteraceae; genus Microbacter. The sequence continues at coordinate 22,116 of JAUZOL010000011.1, read as the reverse complement.
AAGCTTTATACAGGTTTCCCACGAAAGACTTTCAGCAAATACAGTTTTCATATAGCAAAAATGCCTACAGGACAGGATTTAGCGAAGATATTCTACTGGTGAACGAACGAAAAGTGTTCCTCAGTGACGATAACCTCTTCTCTACCCTTCTACGGTTCAAACCCAATTATGCTGTAAACGAAGTACGTACATGGAAGTTTCAATACGAAAAAGAATGGAGACGAGAATTCAAAACAACACTCACGATCTTCGACAACCGTTATTTTTCAAACCAGTATGTAAGTTTTGTAAGTCAGGGTGAGCCCGTCTACAGCATTCTGCATTACGGGGGCAAACTTGATTTCAGGCTTTCAAACGACCAATTGATCTGGGACGAATTTTTTGGAAGACGGTTTCTTTCAAACCATTTCCCGGTTTTCCATTTTCAGGTTGAAGGAGGCAAATACTCTATGAATAAAGTAACCCGCAACTACGGCAAAATTCAGGCGACGGTCAAGCAATCGGTAGATTTTATCGGAGGAATGATTTACTATACCGGAGAGACCGGTTGCATACTGGGCAAAGTCCCGTTCCCATTGCTCTCCTTTGCTCGTGGTAACGAAACATTGTTCTTTTCCGATTGCAACTTCAATCTGATGAACAATCTGGAATATGTAGGGGATAAGTATGCCAACCTGTATGTGGACTACTATTCCTGCGGATTGTTGCTAAAAAAAATTCCGCTGATACGGTCACTAAACTTCAAAGAAATGTTTTCGCTCAGAGTGGCTGAAAACGGACTTAGCAAAAAACACCTTGAGGTAATGGCCCTACCCTCCGGCTCACAAACGCTCAACACTCCTTATGTAGAAGCGGCCGCCGGTGTCTATAATATATTGAGCTGCCTTGGAATTCAATCGGTCTGGAGATTAACTCGCAGGAACGACCCCAACGCCAACAACTGGGGAATGCGGGTGCTGTTCTACGTCGCATTTTAATACGCCCATCTATCGGAAAAGAGAAAATAATCTCTACCTTCGCAACGTTATCTACCCAACGGTTCAATCTATTTCGCATGCGTTTCAAACTTTCCATATCAACACTCAGGGCAAGCGTTATCATTTTTGCCTTCATATTGACCTCTTGCGGAGACAATAAGACTTCCATTCCCCCCATGCCGGTGAGTATGCAGGTCAACCTGCTACAGGAACCGGCACTACTTTCATTGGGAGCCACAAAATCATACACGAAAGTGTCCACCGGACTCGAATCATTGGGCTTCGGAGGCATTCTGTTAGTGCATACCTTTGATGACAGTTACTGCGCGTTCGATCTTGCATGCCCATATGAAGTCAAAAACACCGTACGAGTGGAAGTCCAGACGGATTTGTCAGCAAAGTGCCCGGAGTGTGGATCGAGATACCGCATAACCGACGGTTCGGGTTGGGTAATAACCGGCCCTTCAAAAGAAAAACTGAAGCAATACCACATATACCCGTCAGGGAATTATCTTTACGTTACTTATTAGACGAAAAATCTAAAAACCAGATAATTATGAGTCGAAAGAAACTTATGTTGTTTGTTGCCATGTTTTGCATATTGATTATAGTCATTGTGACCTGGCAATTCTCATTTGTCTTACGCAACGTTTTTATCAATCAATCAGGGTTTATTTCAAAAGACAATAAAGTATATTTCAGCCCTTTGTTGTCTCCATCACTACAAGATAGCTTAAGCACCCTAGTGCAAAAGGCCGATCAGCGAAATATTGCATTCTGGGGAATTAACGACCACAAATACAAAATAATCTTCTGCGCCAACAGCAATGAAGTGGGCAAGTATTCGGGAAATGATCAGTTTCATACGGTAAGCCGCCGCACATTGTTACTGGGAACATTCACTGTAATAGGCAGAGAAGGGTTCAACGTTGATGTTATCAGCCACGAACTCTGCCACTCTTATTTCTGGTCACAGTTAAGCTATTTCGATAAACGGAAAATCCCGACATGGTTTGACGAAGGACTTGCTTCCCAGCTCGATTACCGTTCGTTTCTTAACGATTCGGCCTTTGAGAAGACCTACATAACCAACTACGATGTCCTCCGAAACATTGAAACTCCGGAACAGTTCTACAAAGGCGGCTGGCCGCTGATGAAGAAAAATTATATCATTGCACGGATTGAGATTAAGCAGTTTCTAAACTCTTGCGGCATCGAAGGAGTAAAGCAAATTATTGAGAATCTGAATAAAGGAGATAACTTTGTAGCATCTTACAAAAAAATAAAAGAGACCTGCCATGGAGCGTCGCGATTACTTGGAGAGGGAAATTGAAAAAATGCGTGCTGTCCTCCAGAAGATTCTGCGGTTGCGCGTCGACAAAGAGGAAGAAGCACAAGAGATTATATCCACCGAACTGTTGCACTATTTTGACATTACCCTGCCCCGATTGCAACAAATGTCCGAGAAAGATTTCGAGTGCTTTATTCAGGGAAAAAACACCTCTTTGCTCGAATATCTAGGCAATCTGCTTTACGCATCTACATTGCCCGAAGCTCCGTTATCCGCCACAGATCGTTTATCGTTAAAAAAGGCGATATTTGCATGGAATATGTGGGAACACAAAACAAAAACCTTTGACCCGGAACGACAGGAAATCAAAAATAAAGTGTTAGCCCTACTAAACGATTCACCAACTGAATAATAGAATAATGAACAAACTCATCATTTTTCTTGTAGCACTCTTTTTTGCAGCCGGGATAACCGATGGTATCGCCTGCACCACCGCAATTGTATCAGGCAAAGCCACTCCCGATGGTCGCCCGCTGCTTTTCAAACAACGCGACACTGATGAACTGCACAACAAAATAGAATTCTTCAAAGACGGGAAATTCGACTATGTAGGTTTGGTGAACAGCAACGATCCGTCACAGGCCGTTTGGGGGGGATACAACAGTGCAGGATTTGCCATAATCAACTCAGCATCCTATAATCTCAACAGTAAAGATCCCGCAAATGCAAAAGACCGGGAAGGTGAAGTCATGAGAATGGCGCTGCAACGATGCGCTACAGTAAGTGATTTTGAGCATTTGCTCGACTCATTGCCCAAACCGTTGGGTGTTGAAGCTAACTTTGGGGTAATCGACGCCAAAGGAGGCGGCGCCTATTTTGAAACCGGGAATTCCCGTTATGTGAAGTATGATGTGAATGATCCGGCAATTGCGCCTAAAGGATATATCATCCGCACCAATTTTTCCTTTTCCGGCGACCGCAGTCAGGATAAAGGAGTCAGTCGCTATCTGGAAGCCGAACAGCTTTTCACTAAGGCTTCAACAACACAATCGCTTTCGTGCGATTTTTTCCTGCACACGGTTGCCCGTTGCCTCACACACGGCCTCACGAAAACCAACCTGTATGATGCAATGCCATCCAATGGTGATACGCCTGTTTTTGTTCCCTTCAGAGACTTCATTCCCCGCTATATCACATCAGCAACTGTGCTTATTCAGGGAACGAAAGAACAGGAATCTTCTGCCCTGACAACCATGTGGACAATCCTCGGCTCTCCCCTGACTTCTGTAGCAATACCGGTATGGATGAACCCGAAAGGATACTTCCCTCTAATACTACTCCCGAACGAAACCGGAAATGCTCCGCTTTGCGAATGGTCATTGCAGCTCAAAAAGCAACTTTTCCCGGTTACAAAAGGAGAAGGCAGCGACTACCTGAACCTGTCGGCTTTAATCAACAAAGAAAATAAGGGAATACTGCAAAAGAATTCTGCAGTGGAAAAAGAAATCATTTCCCGATCGGAGACAAACCTGAATGGCTGGAGAAGCCGTGGAATAAACTATCAGGAAATGGACGAATTGTACCGCTGGATAAACCAATTTGTATCCGAATATTTTTCTCAAACACCCGGATACCTTTAGATTTTGGTTAGTGATGGAAACCCTTACAGGTTTTTGTTTTTCAACCTGTATTTTGCCATCTCTTCGAACTCAGTCCCCGGCATTCCGTAGTTGGCATAAGGATAAATGCTTATACCTCCACGCGGAGTAAACAGACCGGTCACTTCAATATATTTCGGTTGCATTAACCGAATTAAATCCTTCATAATAATATTCACGCAATCTTCATGAAAATCACCACGATTGCGGAAGCTGAACAAATAAAGTTTCAGACTTTTACTCTCCACCATTTTCTGAGCCGGAATATAATCGATAACTATCGTAGCAAAATCCGGCTGCCCTGTTATCGGGCACAATGACGTGAACTCAGGACAGTTGAAACGCACCCAGTAATCATTCCCGGGGTGTTTATTATCAAATGTCTCCAACAGTTCGGGAGCGTAGTCGGTTGGATAATTGGTTTTATTTCCTAGATGATGTAATGACATAAACTAAACTTCTTTGACTTTCCAGATACTGTACGACACGTCAGTATCGAAAACATCCGTTTGTTCTTTTTTCTTTATATACACCACAACCCGCTGTGTTATTGGCAATATAATAATTTCATACAACGTCTTGAGTAATGCCTGAGTAATCATCATCATCACCAGCTGATAAGTTGTAAGAATACCGCAAAAAGCGATTGAAATGAAAATAGCAGAATCGGCAGCTTCGCCAACCATCGTAGAAGCTATTGCCCGTACGGAAAATTTATTTCCATTCATGGCTACCTTCATTTTGCTCATCACGTAAGCATTCAGAAACGAGCCGGCCAGAAAAGCCAACAAGCTAGCAATAGCAATACGCGGAGTTTGAGACAATATGGTACTGAATGCATCCTGCCCAGACCAGAAAGGAGCCGGTGGCAATGCTACGGCAAACTGATAAAACAGCACCGCAAAGAAGTTCATTCCAAACGCCAGCCAAATCATCAGTCTGGCTTTACGAAAACCCCAAACTTCAGCAATCACATCGTTGATAATGTACGTTATCGGGAATAAAAAAATACCGACAGGTACTGCTACCGATGCAATAACCACAATTTTTGATGCAACTAAATTGGAAATCAACAAACAGGTGGTGAAAACCACCGTCAAAAGGAGGTACAGGGGGGAAATATTCTGTTTCATAATCTTGTTTTTTACGTGGTTACCAAGAACACGTGCCCGGATTTATAATTGAGCAACATTAAATAAAAGAAGGTGGGCAGTGATGGATTCGAACCACCGTAAGCGTAAGCTAGCAGATTTACAGTCTGCCCCATTTGGCCACTCTGGTAACTGCCCTTCCTTAAAGCGGGTGCAAAGATAAGAATTATTTGCAATAAAACAAAGACTGTCCTAATCTTGTGTCATTAAAATTGATTGCAGCGATGATTCTTCGGTCTTCTCTTTGTGCTTGCTAAGACAGTTCTCAATCCGTTTACGAAACTTCCAGCACGTCATCTGATTCAGACTCAGCTGATCGGCATAACAGTAGGAAGAAAGAGGCTTGCCTTCGACACACACCGTATATGCGATATAAAACGCCTTGTTAATTGGAAATTTACAATTATGAAAAAGAGTATGCGCGGTAGCAGATTCTTCAGTTTTGCACCTCGTACAACGACGCGATGATGGAGACTTACCATCGCAATAGTTGGTGTTTCCACACTTACGGCACACGAATCCCTCTTCCCATTTAATCTCGGCGATAAAACGCAGTGTCTTTTCGCTGTCATCAAACAATTCCTGAGCCAGTTCCGGTGTTATTGATTTTTTGAACAACATAAAAAAAATGATTCTTATTCAGTATGCAAAAATAGTGATAAAAAAGTGATGTTATTATAATTTGTCAGGTGATATTATTATAATTCATCTTCCTTCGCTATTTTTGTTCTCTGAAAAAGTAAAAAACGGCACAAACAATACATTAAAACATGGAGAATATTCTTTCCCATCATTTGCTCAAAGTCATTGCGGGAACCACATCCGGAGCTGCTATCGGATATTTATACTACCGCTTTATCGGGTGTGCCTCAGGAAGCTGCCCCATCACGTCAAATAAACACATATCCACGATCTACGGAGCTATTTTAGGATTGCTTTTTACACTGTGAACCACAAAAAAAGAGAAACCCACACACGTCTGCAGGTTCCTCTTCAAATGTCAGTTTATAAGCCGCGCTTCAATGCAATCATTTTAATGGCAGTAACAGCGGCTTCATCGCCTTTGTTGCCATACCTGCCACCTGCGCGATCGGTTGCCTGCTCCATATTATCTGTAGTAAGAACACCAAAGATAATGGGCACAGTTTGTGTCGCATTAAGATAAGAAATGCCGTTTGTTACACCCTGACACACATAGTCGAAATGAGGAGTATCGCCGCGAACGACAGATCCAAGAGCAATTACAGCATCCACTTTTGCATTTTCAGCTAAAAATTTAGCTCCGTAAACCAGCTCAAAACTTCCGGGTACATACTGAACAACAATTTGATCAGGTGCAGCGCCCTGGTTTTGCAACGTTTGCAGCACACCCTCCAATAAACCCTCAGTAACATTCGGATTCCACTCCGACACTACCACACCAAAACGCATATCGCTGGCTGATGGGAGTTTATCGCTTTCGTAGTCAGACAGATTATGATTTGCAGTTGACATAAGATTGTTTTGAAATTGTTATAAAAAAACTGCTCCAACTATTTTGAAGCAGTTATATTTTATTCTCCGTAAAATTAGGAGAGAATGTTTTATTTCACAAAAGTTTGTGCACGGGCAATATAACGATCAATATCCGAAGCTTCCTGGCTTCTTATATATTCATCTTTAATTTTAGTGTAGATTTCAATTGCTTTTTTATAATCGCCTTTACTTTCATATGCGATTGCTGCTTTTTTCAAATAAATGGGGCTGATCATTTCATTTTCAGAATCGGCAGCTTTCATGAAGTACTTAATACCGTCTTCGACTTTACCCAGTTCAACATAGCAGTCGCCAATAAGACCTGTAATAGAAGGAGCAATATTAACATCCTTACCGCTGAATTTTTCCAGATATTTGATAGCGTTGTTATAGTCTTTCAATTTATAGCAACAAACACCAGCGTATGCATTTGCAAGATTTGCAGATTTTGTCATGCCATATTCGTCAATCACGCCCTTGAAGCCAATACAGTTTTCTGTGCCGTCACCATTGAGGGCTACTCTAAACGAATCAACAGCAAAATAATTTTGGCATGCCGCTAATTTGGTTTCGGCATTATTTTCTCTAGGGACAAGATACCAGTTTCGGAAAGCAAGGATGGCCAATACAACCAACACGAATACGCCGACACCGTATAAAATTTGTTTTTGGTATTTTTCAATGAAAGCTTCTGACTTACTCAACACGTTTTCAACGGTTTTCAGATTATCAGGTTCTTGCGCTTCTTTTTTTGTTGCCATAAAAATGGAGTGTTTATAAGATGAAAATTCTATTTGGTGCGCAAAAATACATAATTATCGGCAATAAATAAAAAGAATTATCTTCTATTTTTACGACATTGCCATCAACCATGACCATAAGTGTCTTTTATGAAGGCATTAGCAAACCTATCTCCTCTTAAAATATACTTCTCCATCAACACAATAGTTTTCCAGACTACATTTCAATAGAACAGTTTAGCCTTACAGGATACTATTTTGTTTTTATAATTTTTTATAATTTAAATCTTTTTTGTAGTCACATTAGTTACGCTTCAACAAAGACAAACTGTATACGCTTTTTGCTTTGTAAGTTTGTTTTTAACAGACTCGCTAATGGCAGATTGATTGACAATTGAATTCTCCATACAACTTTCATTCTAATAAATCACAAATGTTTTAATTTCTATCACATTAGTAATATTAGTTTTATGCAAATACAAACAAAGTCAAGCATATCAAACAACAAAACTTTTACGTGCAAAATGCCAAGATAACACGCTACGATATGTTAACTTAAAAATAACTTGACACGAAAATGTATTTTAACTCAAAAAATATTCGATACTATTGGGATATTCATCAAATTTAATTATTTTTGAATTGAAGTGTTGCTTTGTATGCAATTGTTAAACGCAACATTCAGAAATCCACAAATATATTTGTCCTATCTAAAGAGAACCAGCCTTATTTTATGCCGAATACAAATCGTAATCAGGCATTTATAATCGGAGAGAAAGAACCTGCTTGAGTTGAATGGCTGTAATTTTACACCAAGATTATTTAATCATTCTGACATTTTTTGGTTGACAAAATCATCCATGGAAATGAAACAATCCTTTCATTTCCGCCCTTGCTTCATCGCTAAATGCGTTTGAAGTCCTTTTCTTAAATAATTCAAAGAGAGAAATCCATTTTTTATTAATTTATTTGGCATGGTATGCCCATTTCTGAGCATACACGACTTTTTTTTCCATGTCAAAAACTGTCTCTGCTGATCGCGCATCAACAATGGATGTGTCGCAGCATACATTGAGATTTGTATTGCCATTAATTATTGATTTACAATATTTTATTGGCCACAAAATCTTTATTGGATTCCATCCCGAAAAAAAACTCGCTAACAAAAATTCGGGACATGTTGGCTATTCAATTAACGGAAAAACGAAACAGAACAATATTGTGAAAATTATATTTTAATATTATTTTGCTTATATATGAGATTTTTTGCATTTATATTTCTCTCGCTATTGTTTCCTCTTGTGCTCTCGGCTCAGGAAGCAACATCAAGTGCCGGTGGTGACATCTCAGGCAAAGGGGGATCTGTAAGCTACACGTTAGGACAGGTATCATATACAAGTATTTCTGTGTCTGATATAACATTTGGAGAGGGAGTGCAACAAGCCTTTGACAAAACATCCGGCATCATCATTCCCGGAGAAACGCCATCAAACGATTTAACTATCGATTGCATCGTGTTTCCAAATCCGACGACGAACTATGTAACGCTTACCGTCAAAAACTCCAATTTCAAAGACCTGAAATATCTGTTGTATGATGCAAGCAAAAATCTAATTAAACAAGAAAATATACAAACGGCCAGCACTGTTGTTTCAATGGTAGACCTACCAACCGGAACTTACCTGCTGACTGTAATGAATCCTAAGAAAAATATTCTTCGAATTTTCAAAATTATAAAGGATTATATTCAACAATGAAACATCTGCTACACCTACTAATTGCACTGTTCATTACAACAATTTTGTATGCTCAGGCACCACAAAGAATGACTTATCAAGCCATTGTTCGAGATGCCAATTCGAACCTCATTCAAAACAAAACTGTTGGTATACGAATCAGTATTTTACAGGGCACGTCAACCGGTCCTGCGGTATATGTTGAAAACCATATAGTCCCGACTAATGCAAACGGGTTGGTTTCACTTGAAGTGGGAGGCGGCATTGCCCAGGTATCCTTCTTCAATTCAATTGACTGGTCTAAAGGCCCTTATTATATCAAGACCGAAACCGACCCAACCGGAGGTACCAACTATACTATTTCAGGTGTAAGCCAGCTGTTGAGCGTACCTTATGCGCTTTACGCACTAAACAGTGGTAGTAGTAGCAGTGGCAGCAGCAGTTCTACTTCACCAACCCCGGTGATCGACAATCTAACTTCCACTTCAACCACATCTGCTTTATCTGCATATCAGGGTAAGTTACTGAAAGATATGATTGATGGCATCAATACTTCAACAGGCGGAACTACCGGAGGAACAACTACCGGGACCTCAAATCTTACAGGAGACGTAACTTCTACTGGCTCTGTTACAAAAATTGAAAAATTGCAGGGAAATCTTGTAGCTGCAAATACCCCGTTAATAGGACAGACCTTACTATATGATGGCATCAGCTGGTCTCCAAGAACTTTAACTTTATCGGGAGATGTAAACGGAGCATACACTTCTACGAAAGTAACACAGATTCAAAACATTCCGGTAGCACCAACAGCTCCTGCCAGTGGTAATACGTTACGTTTCAACGGAGTTGCATGGATTCCTGAATTTCCAGCCGCGGAAAATGTTCAGATATCACCTCAAATTCCGGGTCTTTATGCCACTAATGTTCAGGACGCATTGCACATTCTACAACAACAAATAGCAACAGCAGCCGGAGGAGGGCTCACTTCTGTGTATCATGACTCGAGTTTAAGCGGGAATGGAATTTCTTCATCCCCTTTAAGTCTTGCTGATTACAGCGTGTCCTCTTCCAAATTAGCTGACAAAGCAGTAACTCTCTCCAAACTGGCCGATATTTCAACCAATACCTTAATCGGGCGTTCAAGCAACGGAACAGGAGCTGTGGAAGCAGTTACGATAGGTTCGGGCTTGTCACTTGCAGGAGGTGTTCTATCTGCAACAGGCTCATCAGGAGGAGGAAGCGGATCAGGCACTATTACCGCAGTCTATGCCGGAAACGGTTTGACCGGAGGTGGCACTTCTGGAAATGTAACGCTTGGATTAGGAAGCATTGCAGGAAACTCAATATTAGGAAATGCTTCGTCATTTTCATCAGCACCTAATTCATTATCTGCCTCACAGGTAAAAACTATGCTTTCACTTTCAAAGTATGACGTCGGACTGAACAACGTTGATAACACATCTGATTATAACAAACCAATCAGCATAGCAACACAAACCGCGTTAGATCTGAAAGAAGACAAAGCAAACAAAAGCACGGACGGAACACTCTCTTCAAATTCAGATACTAAATACCCATCAGAAAAAGCAGTTAAGACTTATGTAGATGCAAAATCTTTTTCTGGAGGAGGAGGCTCTTCGCCCGTATCGCACGATGCAACCTTGACCGGAAACGGAACTTCCAGCTCGTTATTATCGGTTGCCGACAAGGCAATTACATATTCGAAGATGGCTGATATTGCATCAGGTTCGCTTATTGGACGCACAAGTAATGGAACCGGAAGCCCTGAATCTATCTCCATCGGATCGGGTCTTTCATTAGTAGCCGGCGTTCTATCTGCTAACGGCAGTGGAAGTGGTTCCGGAACCGGAAGCATCACTGGTGTAACTGCAGGTACCGGTTTAGTCGGAGGAGGCACCTCAGGATCTGTAACCCTTGGGCTGAACAGCATAGCCAACAATACGGTTCTTGGGAACAACTCGGGTTCGGCCTCAGCCCCAACCGCATTATCTGCGACCTCATTAAAAACAATGCTTGCACTAACACCGGCCGATTTAGGACTAGGAAACGTTAATAATACAAGTGATGCTAGCAAACCTATCAGTACTGCTACACAAACGGCATTGGATCTTAAAGAAGACAAGGCAAACAAAAGCACGGATGGTAACTTAGCATCTAATTCTGACACCAAATACCCCAGCGAAAAAGCTGTAAAATCTTATGTCGACGCCAAAGTACCTATATACACGGCTTCCGATGCTAACAAGATTTTAACTGTAAACGGGACTGGTAACGGCACGATCTGGACTACCCAAACCTCCTCTTCTGTAAATCATGACGCCAGCCTTACCGGAAATGGCAACTCAACATTACTGGGAATTGCCGATAATGGAGTAGTCACATCAAAAATCGCAGACAAAAATATCACATTATCAAAAATCGCAGATATTCCTGCCGCAACATTGCTTGGAAACAGCTCAACAAGTAGTGCCACTCCTCAGACAATCACCCTGGGATCAGGATTATCGCTAAGCGGGGGTATATTGTCAACAACTGCAGGTGGATCATCCATATCATTAACCGGAGAGAATTATCTTTCACTAAGCGGGCAAACTATTACAGCCAAGCCAATCGATTTGTCCGGATCCAATGTAACAGGCACTATTGCTTCTGGCCGACTACCGGCATTAACCGGAGACGTAACTTCAAATGGTACAGTAACTAAAATTGAAAAACTACAGGGAAATCTCGTCGCTGCAACTTCTCCGTCAATTGGTCAAACCTTACTGTATGATGGAATCAATTGGTCGCCAAGGACATTAACATTAGCCGGAGATGTCAGCGGATCATACACATCTTCAAAAGTAACTCAGGTTCAAGGTATTCCTGTTTCTCCGGCAGTACCTATCTACGGTCAAACGCTGCGTTTCAACGGAATTGCCTGGATTCCCGAATATCCTTATGCAAACACGGTTCAGCTTTCTCCTCAAATTCCGGGCATTTATGCCACTAACGTTCAGGATGCTTTGAACATTATTGAACAACAAATATCAACAGCCTCCGGAGGAGGACTATCTTCGGTATATCATGATTCAAGCTTAAGCGGAAGCGGAAATTCTGTCTCTCCATTAATTTTGGCTGACAAAGCAGTAACTCTTCCCAAACTGGCCGATATTTCCTCAAACACTTTAATTGGACGTTCAAGCAGCGGCACAGGAGTTGCTGAAGCAATTACGATAGGTTCGGGGTTGTCACTTACCGGAGGAGTTCTCTCTGCGACAGGCTCATCAGGAGGAGGAAGCGGATCGGGAACTATAACCGGGGTTACCGCCGGAACAGGTCTGACAGGAGGAGGGGTTTCGGGTAGTGTAACGCTTGGATTAGGAAGCATTGCAGGAAGCTCGATATTAGGAAATGCTACGTCATCTTCATCAACACCTACCGCATTATCCGTCTCGCAGGTAAAAACAATGCTTTCGCTTTCAAAATCTGACGTCGGGCTGAACAACGTTGATAACACATCTGATCTCAATAAACCAATCAGCACGGCTACACAAACGGCATTAGACCTTAAAGAGGACAAGGCAAACAAAAGTACAGACGGAACACTCTCGTCCAATTCGGATACCAAATATCCCAGCGAAAAAGCAGTTAAAACTTATGTAGATGCAAAAGTGTCTTCAGGTGGAGGAGGAACCGGAACCATAACCGGAGTTACTGCCGGTACCGGTTTAGTCGGGGGAGGCACTTCCGGATCTGTAACCCTTGGATTGAACAGCATTGCAAACAATACGGTTCTTGGTAATGTTTCAGGCTCTGCTTCAGCACCAACCGCATTGTCTACCACCTCATTAAAGACAATGCTTGCTCTGACACCGACCGATTTAGGGTTAGGGAATGTTAATAATACAAGTGATGCTAACAAACCTATCAGTACCGCGACACAAACTGCATTGGATCTTAAAGAAGACAAGGCAAACAAAAGCACGGATGGAACACTCTCTTCAAATTCGGACACAAAATATCCTTCTGAAAAAGCTGTAAAAACATATGTTGACGCCAAAGTTCCTGCTTATGCAACCACTGATGCAAACAAGGTGCTTTCTGTTAACGCTGCCGGAACCGCAGTCACATGGGCTACGCCCGCCACTTCTGCCACAGCGGCCACTGTACCGGTTGTGATTCAAAACGGATTGCCATCGACGGCCACCACAGTTCAAACTGCATTAGAAAATTTACAGGGAGAAATATCCACTATAGTATCTTCAGGTGGTAGTGGAACTGTAACAGGAGTTTCTGTAAATACGGCAAATGGATTCAAAGGCACAGCTACTACAGGAGCCGTTCCTGCCATAACATTAGGGACAACCGTCACAGGTTTGGTAAAAGGAAATGGAACCGGTCTCACAGCGGCAGTGCCCGGAACCGATTATCTGCTTCCAACCATGGCCGCGAACCGTTTATTGGGATCAGGCCTTAGCGGAACCTCGGCTACAGAGATTACATTAGGGACTAACTTAAGCTTCACCGGAAATACCCTTAACGCCACAGGTGCTTCACCGGCAACGACATCAACATTAGGAACCATTCAATTAGCCGGTGATTTGGGAGGAACTGCAACAGCTCCGACTATAGCCAACAATGCTGTTACGTATGCTAAAATGCAGCCTGTGACTGCTAACAAACTCTTAGGATCAGGACTATCCGGAACGGCAGTTTCTGAAATCAGCTTAGGCAATGGATTGAGTTTTACAGGAAATACATTAAATACAAGCATTCCGACTTCAACTACAACGGATGCCAACAAAGTGCTCACTGTAAATGCTTCCGGTGCTCCGGTTTGGTTGGCTCCAAGCGGAGGCGGAGGTAGTGGAACCGTAACAGGCGTGACGGTTGCCACCGCAAACGGATTTAAAGGTACTGCCACGGCAGGTGCTGTACCCGACATTTCTCTTGGAACCACCGTAACAGGTCTGTTAAAAGGTGATGCAACGTCGGGAGCCATTACAGCCGCAACTGCAGGTACCGATTATTTAACATCTACTGATAATGCCGCATCGGCAACCAAGCTACAAACAGGTAAAACAATCTCCATCTCCGGAGACCTCACGTACACATCTCCGGCATTTGATGGCAGCACGAACGTGACCGCAGCCGGTACCATCTCCAACAATGCCGTTACTACTGCCAAAATAGCATCAAACGCCGTTACTTATGCCAAGATGCAAACCATGACGGCAAATAAACTCTTAGGATCGGGACTAACCGGAACGGCCGTTTCCGAAATTACACTCGGCAGTGGGTTGAGTTATTCGGGAACAACATTGAACACCGTTGCGCCAACCCCTGCTGGTACAGATGCCGGGAAAGTCCTCACGGCAAATGCGTCAGGATCGGCTACCTGGCAAACTCCAAGCGGAGGAGGTTCTGGTATATCGACAGCCAGCAATGGTTTGACCGTAACCAGCAGCGATGTTGCTTTAGGCGGTACATTAACAAAAAATACCACTGTAGATCAGGGAGCAAACACCTTAACATTTTCTAATACAGGACTCACAGGATCGGCAGGAAGGACAATCTTTAACGGAAATGTTCAAATGAATGGTGCTGTATATGCAAAGATAAGAACCTATACAGGCACCTTTGCCGGTTTTACTGTGAATGATGATGATTACATAATCAACATCCAGATTGCGGGAGCCGGTAATATCACTTTGCCAAATCCAGTGACCTGCCCGGGTCGCATTTTGATGATAAGAAACAACAGTGTACAAGCAGGAACTTCAGGCAGCTACACATACATTACTTATGTACCAGTTAACAACTCGTCAATAGCAGCGTCTAGAGGACAAATGCTAATATCTGACGGAACAAACTGGTATTTGATTGCGGGTGCGTAATAAAATAAACTCTGGAACACATGACGAAATTTTCATACAAATACAAAGTAGTATTTATAGTCATACTATTGATTTTCTTTTTCAATCAATCCTATGCTCAAGTATTCTCCAATGGAACTGTTACTGCAAATGTAACTGCAGAGAATCCTTTTTTTGATGCTTCCAGCAATTTCGATTTAAGTATAGACCCAACAAATGCGGGCAAAGGATTGCTTTTCCCCCGAACTGATTTGACTTCTTTTTCATTCAAACTCAATTTGCTTGACGGATTCACGTTCCCGTCTGCTTTTGATGGAATGATTGTATACAATATTGCGACTGGAACAACACCTTCCGGTCAAGGAGTGAAAGCTACTAAAGTAACTCCTGGCTATTATTATTTCAGTAATCCGAATGCTGGCTCAAATCCGTCATTTACTACAGACATTAATAACGGAGAATGGGTTCGCATCGCAGACCAGAACGACATGAAAACGACTCCCAGCGGAAGCACTCTTCCGTCAACAGCATCGCCCGGAGACGTATTTTATGACACAACGACCAAGAATTTTTATTATTACAAGGACACGGAGTGGGTTCCCGTATCCTCAACACCCAATGGAACAATATTGCCGGCTACTTCAAGTGCAAAAACCGGAGATGTCTTCTATCTCACAAATGCAGATCCGGCACAAAACGTATTAAAAATATTTGATGGAACAAACTGGATTACAGTAGGTGGTGTATTAAATGGCAGCATTACTGATGTTAAGCTTCAGGGAACCGGTGGCAGTGCTTTAACCGCAGGTAACGCCGGTCAGGTATTGGTATCGGCCGGTAATAATCAATTCAAATGGGCAGAGGCCGGTTCAACACCCAGTGGTACGGTATTACCCGCCGTTGGAGCTGCCGGAGCCACATTTTACAACTCTCAAACGCATACCTACTGGGTATCGAATGGCACAAGCTGGGTACAAACAGGAACCGTCACTTCGGTAGGATTGGCATTACCATCCTTCATGACGGTAACCAACTCTCCCGTCACCACCACGGGAACGCTGACCGGCGCATTAGCCAGTCAACCGGCAGGAACTGTATTTGCCGCACCTTCCGGAGCTGCCGGCACACCAACGTTTCGTTCCTTACAGGATTCCGATGTTCCCGGTCTTGCTAACAAAGTAAATGTTAGTGCCATTGGAGCAGCATCGGGAGTGGCACCACTGGATGCCAGCCTGAAAATACCGTCGACATATCTGCCAGATGCAATTCTTGGATCAGTAACCTACAAAGGAACATATGATGCAAGTTCCGGTATGCCATCTCTTGCCACAGCATCTGCAACCAATAAAGGCTACTATTATGTTGTAACATCAGCAGGATCAAACCCCATCAACCTGAATGTGGGCGACTGGATAATCTCGAACGGAAGTAGCTGGGAAAGAGTGAATAATAGTGCAGCTGTCTCCAGTGTATTCGGAAGAACAGGAACAATCACTGCCAATGCAGGAGATTACAATACCGATCAGGTTACCGAAGGTTCTACCAATAAATATTATACTGATGCACTAGCGAATGCCAATCCCACTTTAATAGGAAAAGAAGATGTTGCTAACAAAGTAAATTCGATTATCTCTGACGCTACTTATACAAAATATCCTACCGTCGACGCGGTAAAGAATTATGTTGATGGAAAAGTGCCATCCGGCGGAACGGCAGGGCAGGTTCTCACCATGGTCAGCGGCTCTCCTGCATGGTCGGCTCCCGGAGTAACAAATGTCTCTGTCAGCTCCAGCAACGGCATTGTCAGCTCGATAACCAATCCGACAAGTACACCGGCCATCTCTCTATCACTTGGAGCCATCACTCCGACGTCGGTTACAGCAACAGGAGCCATTACCGGATCAACTCTTTCGGGAAGTCTGAATGCCTCTAACCTGACGGGAACGATTGCAACAGCGCGCTATGCCTCCAATACTATCCCGGTTTCAGCCATCCAGGCATCGGGAAGAGCCGCAGGTACATACCTTGACGGATCCGGCAACTGGTCTGTGCCATCGGGAGGATCAAGCAGTCTTCCGACTTACAGTACAAGTGATGCAAACAAAGTTCTAACAATAAATTCACTGGGTAATGCTGCAACCTGGCAAGCCCCGGGAACGACCACCATACCTGACGCAACCACCAGCAGCAAGGGTATTCTTAAATTAGCCGGAGATTTAGCAGGAACAGCCGATGCCCCATCTGTGGTTAGTATAGGTGGTATTTTACCCAGCACGTCTACAGATGCTAATACACTTGTAATCAGAGATGGCTCCGGAAAAGTTCCCGGCGATATCACCGGCAATGCAGCCCAAGCGACATCTGCCACTACAGCAGTTACAGTTACAGGAGCTTCGCAACCCAATATTACCTCTGTCGGAACATTAACAAATCTCTCGGTAGTGAATCCGATTCAGGGAGACATCACCGGCAATGCAGCCACAGCAACAACAGCCACTACAGCGACCACATCCACCAAAGTAACGGTGACAGACGTTTCTGCAGGAACCACCGTATACCCGACCTGGGTTACCGGAAGCGGGAATGTTCCCCTGAACATCAGCACCTCCAAGCTAAAGTATGCTCCTTCCACAGGAACACTTACGGCTACAACCTTCAGCGGAGCATTAGCAGCTACTAACCTGACCGGCACCATTCCTGCGGCCAACTATGGAGCAAATAGTATTCCTTTGACGGCACTTAATGCCGGAACAATAAATTCTTCGGGTTTTCTGAGGGGCGATGGCACATGGGCTGTTCCCTCAACCAACCCGGGAACTGTAACTTCCGTAGGATTAGCCATGCCTACCATCTTTGGCGTTGCCAATTCACCCGTCACGTCTTCGGGCAATTTAACGGTGACACTGAACAACCAGACTGCCAATACGGTTTTGGCAGCTCCCAGTGGCAGTGATGGTGCACCTACTTTCCGCGCCCTTTCGGGAGCCGATATTTCCGATTTCGCATCAAAAATCGACGTAAGCACCAAAGGACAAGCAAATGGCGTTGTTCCATTAAACGCATCGGTGAAAATTGATCCGGCTTACCTTCCGAACTCTGTTACCGGAGCCGTTATATACAAGGGCACCTACAATGCTTCGTCAGGATCACCTTCACTTCCATTAGCCAGTGCCAGCCAGGGTTACTATTATGTAGTCAATACCGCGGGATCTATTCCTATGGCATTAAATGTGGGTGATTGGGTAATTTCAAACGGTACCTCGTGGGACAAGGTTGCAAACGGAGGAGCCGTGAGTTCCGTATTCGGGCGAACCGGCGCAATTGTTGCAACAAGCGGAGACTATACCACCGACCAGGTAACCGAAGGGACAAAAAAATATTATTCCGATGCATTGGTTTCTGCAAATGCCACTGTTGTTGGCAAAGAAGACAAATCGAATAAAACTACCGACGGAACGCTTGCTTCGGTTACCGATACACAATACCCATCGGCTAAAGCGGTAAAAACGTATGTGGATGCAAAAGTTCCTTCTTCGGGAGGAAACGGACAGGTATTGACCATAGTTTCCGGAAACCCCGCATGGACAACTCCCAGTGGAGGAACGGGAACCGTAGTTTCAGTAGGATTATCCCTGCCTTCGATCTTTACGGTTACAAATTCTCCGGTTACAACCTCCGGTACACTCACAGGCACACTTGCCAGTCAGTCTGCCGCGACTTTCTTTGCTGCTCCTACAGGAGGTAGCGGAACCCCAACTTTCCGCTCTATAGCAGCATCCGACATCCCTACTCTAAATCAAAACACAACGGGAAATGCAGCAACAGCTACAACAGCTGTAACTGTAACCGGAAATGCTCAACCCGCTATTACATCGGTAGGCACATTAACCGGCTTGACCGTCACCGCTCCAATAAACGGCAGCGTGACGGGTTCGGCAGGATCGGCCTCAACAACGGCTATTACGGATGATGGAACAACGGCAACCTCGGTATATCCGGTATGGGTAACATCCAACACAGGTAATTTACCTCAAAAAGTAACCTCATCACGTTTAAAGTTCGTGCCCTCCACCGGTCAATTAACCGCATCCTCTTTTAGTGGTAATATCGATGCGAGCAATATCACTTCAGGTGTCGTAGCTACAGCTCGCTTGGGGACAGGCACTGCCAACTCTTCCACTTATTTGAGAGGAGACGGAACATGGGCTGCAGCAGGCAGTGGTACTGATGCAACGACCAGTACGAAAGGGATTTTGATGCTGGCCGGAGACTTAGGAGGAACTGCGGCTTCTCCATCTGTAGTCAGCGTTGGCGGTTCAACAGCGGCAGCCATCAATACTGCAACTATTGCGGTAAATAACGCAACCACTTCGTCCAATGCAAATACACTTGTCAAAAGAGATGCAACGGGTAATATCGTAAATCTTAATGCATCGAACCTTGTATCAGGTACCGTTGCTACAGCCCGACTGGGTAGCGGAACTGCAGATGCTACGACATTCCTGCGTGGAGACGGGACATGGGCAATCCCAACTGCTGCCGATGCAACAAACACAACCAAAGGAGTTTTAATGCTTGCCAACGATTTGAGCGGAACAGCATCGGCTCCAACAGTTGCCTATGTGGGAGGTGCTACATCAGCCGCAGTACGCACCGGAGTTGATTTGGCAAATGGAGCAACTACTTTGTCAACGCCCAATTCGCTTGTCAAAAGAGATGCGTCAGGCAGCATTACGAATTTGGATGCAACGCAACTGACCACTGGATCTATTCCCGCTGCAAGATTCGGGAACAGCACAGTGCCTGTTGCTGCCATCAACACCACTTCAGGAACAGCAAGCTCAACCACCTTCTTACGGGGTGACGGCGTATGGGCAACTCCATCAGGAGGCAGTGGTTCAACTCTTCCTACAGCGTCTATTCCGACCGATGCAAATAAAGTTCTGACTGTAGATGCAACAACCGGGTCTCCAACCTGGAAAACTCCGGCTTCAGGAAGTAGCAGTTTGATCACCTATAATCCATCAGGTAACACTAAGTGTTTTTGCCGGGCTTCAGGTCCCGGAGTTACTGTTAGTTTGTCAGGCTACACACATACGATAACCGTACCGGCTGGAGTTTGGCTGGATTATCTGAAAATTGCTTCTAACTATGTTGAGCTTGGCAGCCAAAACAATTGGGATATCATTATCACATATGCTGGAAAAGAATATAACACGAGTACAACTCTTGACGATTTAATAATGCCCAGTCTAACATTTGTTGATATAGTTAATGCATCTTTACACACACACCAAATCGAAGCTCCTTATACAACGAACAATTATTGGACAAATAAAGCAACAGGAAACGGATCTATAATGTTTGAGACCACGTATTTAGCATATCACAAAACTGCTGATGGCTTTTACGTAGTTTTCCATTTCTAAAAGGGCTTTGTGAAATGATATCTTACACATAGATCCTGAGAATTTGAGCATTACACCAATGAAATATATTGTTTGATATATTTTATACAAAATATTAGAATTAACCCAGATGAGTATAAATAGAAGCCTGATTATATGCGCAGTCTTATGCCTTTGCTCCCTCTATAGTTTTTCTCAAACAATGAGGCAATTTAGTGGGTCTATATCTATAGATGAAGTAAATATGGTTACCCCAGGTGTTGAAAATGCGCTCACCCTAACTTGTAATCCCGAAACTGAATATTTTAAAGGGTCAACTGTTGCTCTTGGGGATATTGTAATTGATAATCTAGCCCATTCTTTTCAAATTGATTATATTAGCCCAAATCCCACTGGAACGATTTATTGTACCGCTAAATGTATTGATGGCTTTGATGCTATGACTGGAATGGGAGTTTTATTTCGCCCAACAACAAAAGGGCTATTCCTTTCAGGAGCGGATATTCCTTCTAATGTACTATCTACAGCTATTAATGCTGCTTTTCTTACAATTGACTCAAAAACACCAGTTTATTATTCAGGGCCAACCTTACCTAGTGCATCAGGATATACAATAGGAGCCATTGTATTGAAATCTACTGATAATACTGTGTATAAACTAACTGATATTGGCTGGAGTTCGCTTAGTGGTATTACGTTGTCATATGCCTGGCCTGCAACCGATGAGCCTATCGCACCAGCTGGATCTGTTGTTCAAAATTTTAACGACAATCAATACTATGTCAGTGACGGAACCACATGGAGTCTTGTACCTAGCATCACGTCGCTCCCTGTAACATATAAATACGGCGACATCTATTATACAACAAGTGATAATAAGCTGTATATGATGGGACAGGCTGGAAGCTGGATGTCCATCAGTAGTACCTCCATCCCCGCAGGACCCGTTACTGATCGTCCAACATCTCCTAAAGCCGGTGATTTCTTTTTCGATAATGTAGACAATATCCTCTATGTCTACGATGCATTGAACCGCTGGGTTGTGGTTTCCATAAACGGGTCGACTCCCACCGGAACTATGAACCCAAGTCCATCCACAACAAGCGTGAAGGAAGGAGAAGTATTCTATAACACTACTGATAAAAAATTTTATTATTACAATGGAACTGCCTGGGTAAGCCTTACCAGCACGTTGCCTGACGGGAAAATATTTGTGGGTAATGCATCCAATGTTCCTGCTGCAGTTTCCATGTCGGGAGATGCCACTATCAATGACCTGGGGCAACTAACAGTTGCTAATGGAGCTATCTCAAATGCAAAACTTGACAAAGCTAATATCCCATTAAGTGGCTTTGGCCGTGCTCAGAACTATATTGAAATGGGAGATGGAACCAACAATTACCAGATCAAACACCTTGCAATCCCTACCCTTATAGATGATGCTGCGACCAAAGGTTGGGTCGATATGCTTTTTACTACTCCTTCTACACTTGGACTGAATAACAACAATATGTTTGTCGGAAATTCTTCCAACCGGGCCATCATGGTATTGAAAAACGCTATCCCTGTCAGTGATTTCGGCAAGGCAACTGCTGCCCTCAACATGGGTACATCAGGAGGTCCGTATTATAACATTTCAAATTTGGCAAATCCGACCGCAGCACAAGACGCCGCCACAAAGAATTACGTGGACACGAAAATGTTTAGTCCTGCTAATATTTCGTTAGCCACAAATCAAATATTAGTAGGCACAGCAGT
>JAUZOL010000109.1 GCA_030706455.1 Bacteroidota bacterium | reverse complement strand
GACTTCATCAATTCGGGCAAAACATTGATGGCAATGTGGAAAGAGACAAAATTGCCGAAATTCAAGATTGCTCTTGACTCGTTGCGCGGACAGATGAAAACCCACCCCCGCACCGACGAAGGGGTTTTCTTCCACAAAAAAATCTACCAACACCAGATCTGGCTGGACGGACTCTACATGGGCGATCCGTTTTTAGCCGAATATGCAGTCACGTTCAAAGAGCCGGCGTTGCTTGACGATGCCATCAACCAGATTCTGATCGGAGCTAAACGTACGTATGATGCTAAAACCGGGCTCTACTACCATGCCTACGACGAAAGTCGCCAGCAGCAGTGGGCCGACAAAAAAACCGGTCATTCGCCTAACTTCTGGGGGCGCAGCATCGGTTGGTTCTACATGGCGGTAGTCGACATCCTCGATTTTGTGCCTAAAAATCATCCCAAACGTGCACAGCTCATTGCCATTGCCAAAGGCTTAGCCGACACACTGCCCAAATATCAGGACAAAGACGGCCTCTGGTATCAGGTAGTGGACCAACCGACACGCGAAGGTAACTACGCCGAAGCTTCAGCCTCCAGCATGTACATGTACGCCATCGCCAAAGCGGTCAACAAAGGATATATCGCTCCGAAATACAAAGCAGTTGCGCTAAAAGCTTTCGACGGCATTACCCGCAAGCTGATCAAAACCAACGCAGATGGAACGCTCTCGCTCACGCAATGCTGCGCGGTAGCAGGATTGGGAGGAAAACCGTATCGTGATGGAAGTTACGAATATTACATCCACGAAAAAATCCGCGATAACGACGCAAAAGCTACCGGACCGTTTATCATGGGTTGCATCGAACTGGGCAAGTAGGTTGTATATTTGTGCCGGTTAATTCATAAGAAGTGATTGCCGGCATTTATAATACCGTTAATTTCGCAGAGGTCTAAGTCTCTTATTCTCTTTTTACTTTTTGTCTTGACACAAAAAGTAAACAAAAAGATCAAGGCTATGCCCGCTTCACTCAAAAAACTGACGTTCATCGACGAAATTGAAAATCAGCGAAGCTAAATCGCCCGAACTCGTTCTCTCCTTTTGTCGAGAACTTCAAACAAGGACGATTTTTGCGTCGCTTCACTTGTTTTTTGGATCACCGGACAAGGCCGTTCCAATCTGCATGAGCAAGATAAATAAAAAAAGACTGGATTCTTTTTATAATCGTTAGCTATATCAGACCCGAAGGGATAAACAAAAAATACCAAACCGACGGAAAGCTGTTTGAGTGAGTAGGCCAACTACAGAAAATTGTTAATGAGGAAAAGATTTATGGCCGAGCGAACGAGTTCTTTCCGTCAATGTTTTTGCTTACTTTTTGCGTCAAAAAGTAAGGCCTGCCGCAGGCAAAGAACAAATTAGGCCGGACATATCAAAAATAGCAGAAAGCCTTTTGAACACACAATTAACATCCTGAATATATGATTGTCACATAAGAAAAACATGCTAATTTCCTAATATAAACCAAATAACAAGGCTTGCGAAAATTGCATTCATTCAAAACAACTGACACATATGAAACCAGTTACTTATATTTCAATATTTTGCCTTATGACACTTTTCGGATGCAAATCGACAGCACCGTTGCACACAATAGAGCAACTCGATATAAAACGATATAGCGGAACCTGGTACGAAATTGCCCGCATTACCCATCGTTTTGAAAAAGGGCTGGAAAAAGTTTCGG
The DNA here is from genome assembly GCA_030706455.1 of Bacteroidota bacterium. Lineage (GTDB taxonomy): Bacteria > Bacteroidota > Bacteroidia > Bacteroidales > Paludibacteraceae > Microbacter. The sequence goes on along the minus strand of JAUZOL010000109.1, from coordinate 9,028 downwards.
CCACTTACACTCTGCGCAACGACGGTAAAATCACAGTTTTGAATCAGGGAAGCAAAGGCTCCGACCCGGAGGTTATCAAGACGGCCAAAGGAGTTGCATGGGTACCCGATCCATCGAAACCGGCACAGCTGAAAGTGCAGTTTTTCTGGCCGTTTGCAGGCAACTACTGGATTATCGATCTTGACGCCGACTATCAACATGCTTTGATCGGCGATCCGTCGCGGAAATACCTGTGGATATTGTCGCGCACCAAAACAATGGATGCGGCGACTTACAACCGGCTAACCGACATTGCAGCAAAGGCCGGATTCGACATCAGCAAGCTCGATCGGATTCGACAATAATCAAGCTCCTGAAATTCAAAGAAAAGAATTTCAGAATTTGTTGCAGAAGCAAAAACAAAGTCGTAACTTTGCGCCGTCAAATTTTCAAAAATATACATTCATGTCTTATTTAACAGCAGAAAAAAAACAAGAAATCTTTGGCAAGTACGGAAAGTCGAATACTGACACTGGGTCTCCTGAAGCTCAGATAGCATTATTTTCATACCGTATCAGCTCGTTGACCGAACACTTGAAGATCAACGCAAAAGATTATAGCACTGAAAGAGCTTTGGTTATGTTGGTAGGAAAACGTCGTCGTTTGCTCGACTACTTGAAGAGCAAAGATATCGAACGTTACCGTAGCATCATCAAAGAATTGGGTATCAGAAAATAAGTGCTACCTGAACGACTTAAAAAGCTATCTCTCGCAGATAGCTTTTTTCTTTTTAAAGAACCGGAATGGCAATATATCTACGCCTTGTGCGTTAACCAACTGTCACCGGTTCGTTGTGCCAGCCTTGCCAAACTTGACACTTTTTAATACTACAGGCAGGGATCGAACCATCAAAAATGCCTATTTTTGCTTGTAAATAAATATTCCCCATGAAGAAAATCACCTTGCTATGTGTAGGGTTCACATCCCTACTGAGCCTGCAAGCTCAACAGACATACACGTACAGCAACCCTGCACGCGCCTTCCAGGAGGGCAAAGAGCAATATCTGCAACAACAGTTCTCAGCCTCTGAGCATAGTCTGCAAACATATCTGCAAACAGCAGACCCTTCTGACAAGAGTAAAATTCAGGAAGCAGAATACTTTATTGCCGCTAACGCATACGAACTAAGACAATCCGACGCCACAAATCTTCTGAAGGCTTATGTTGAAAAATATCCGGGCACATCCATGCTCGACAATGTAAAATTCCGTTTAGGAATCTTACTGTTCGAACAAAAGCAATATACATCAGCCATAAAGGAACTGGACAAAGTCAATATCAAAAAACTCAACACTTCCGATGAGAATTTGTATCATTTTGCACTGGGATACTGCTACACTGCCGTCAATGAATTTGCCAAGGCCCGCGATCAGTTCAAACCATTGATCGGCGTTGAAAAATATGACAAGACAGCCAACTACTATTACGGATACAGCGAATATGCGCTGGGCAACTACGACACTGCCCTGCCTTATTTCGAAACCATCCAGAATCAACCGGAATTTTCACCGCTGGCGCCTTACTACATCATCCAGATTTATGCCAAACAGAAAGAATACGACAAGGTAAAATCGTATGGTAAAACAATTCTGGAAATCAATCCCAACAACCCGAAAAACGGAGAAGTGCACCGCATCATGGGTGAATGCGCTTACCGCGATCAGGATTACAAACTGGCGGCTGCCGATTTCGCAAAAGCCTTCACAACAGACAAACAACTTTCGCGCACTTCGTTCTACATGTGGGGAATGTCGTGCATACAATCCGGAGCCTACGATCAGGCTGTAATGCCATTGACAAAGGTAGCCGGAGAAACCGATGCACTCGGACAAAATGCATATCTGGCTCTAGGGAATGCCTATACCAAGACAAACGACCGTCTGAAAGCTCAAATGGCTTATGCCAATGCCGGCAAACTAACATTTGACAAGGGAGCTCAGGAAGAAGCGTTATACAATTATGCGCTTTCCACCTATGAATCAAACGCTCATTTCGGAGAAACTGTAAAAGCCTTTGACAACTTCCTTAATATTTTCCCGAATTCAAAGTATGCTGACGAAATCAATAGCCGTCTTGCAACCGCACTGATTCAGTCAAAAGACTATACGGCGGCCTTAAACGCCATCAACAAACTCAAGACCAGCAACACTCAGGTCATTGCTGCGAAAGAAAACATCCTTTTCCATTTAGGTGTTGAGCAATTTGACAAAAAAAATTACCCTGGCGCCATTACCAACCTGACAGAAGCTCTGGCGGTCACTTCACACCGTCCGTTATTAGTGCAGATTTACTTCTGGAGAGGGGAAAGCTATTACCGTGCTGGCGAATATGCAAAGGCAGAAAGCGATTTCAACACGTATCAGGACGACCCGAGAAGTAGCCGTGATGCCAATTTCCATTTGTCATACTACGATCTTGCTTACTGCAAATTCATTTCGCACGACTACAAGCAGAGTTTGCTCGCATTCATGCGTTTTGCCGGAGGAGAACACGAAGCTATGTCACCGACATACATCGATGCGCTTATCCGTATCGGCGATTGCTACTACATGACCCGCGACTTCATCAACGCTCATAAATATTATGCGCAGGTGGTTGCCAAAGGAAAAGCCGGTAGCGATTATGCAGAATACCAGATTGCCTTTATCTACGGCCTTCAGAAAAATTATCGCGGAAAAATCACCGAGTTGAACAAGCTGATTGAAAATTTCCCGACTTCGAACTACGCAGCCAATGCTTACTATGAGATCGGTCGGTCATACATCATCATCGAACAATATGACAAAGCGATAGAAACTTACAATGCACTGATTAAGAAATATCCGAATAGTGAGTTCACCCGCAAAGCTGCACTCGAAATAGGATTGGCATACTCCAACACCAGCAACAAGAAAGAAGCTTTAACAGCATACAAACAGGTAGTAAACAGCTACCCCGGCAGCTCGGAAGCCAAAGTGGCTATGGAAAACATAGAAAATCTCTATGTTGATCAATCGGATGCTGAAGGCTACGTAAGCTATCGCCGGTCATTGGGTAAAAGCACAGACATTACTTCAGTGATGGAAGATTCGCTGGTATACACCACAGCCGAAAAGGTGTACCTGAACGGCAAACTTCCCGAAGCTGCCACTCTGTTCTCCAATTATCTGTCCAAATATTGTCCTCAGGGCAACTATTGCATCAAAGCCACCTATTATCTGGCCGACAGTTACATGCAACAACAGAAAACAGATGAGGCTTTGACCAACTATAAAAAACTGACAGAGATTCAGGGTAATCCATACATGGAACAAGCACTTGCCCAATGCGCATCCATCACCTACGACAAAAAGGATTACGCTGCATCCCTCAACTATTTCAAAACGCTGGAAGCAACAACATCCAACAAAGAATATCAGGAAGCAGCCAGTCTCGGAGTGCTCAGATGCAGCCATCTCACAAACGATTATGGAAGCACTATCAAGAGTGCAAACCGGATACTCAACAACAATCTGGCATCTTCCGACATGTCGACCGAAGCACGCTTCTACAGAGCAAAAGCCTATCTGGCAATCAACAAATCCGACAGTGCGTTCAACGACTTGACTGTACTTTCGAAAAATGTGCGCACTGTTTTTGGTGCCGAAGCCAAATACGAACTGGCAAACTATTATTTCCAGAAACAAGACCTGAAGAAAGCCGAAGCCGAAGTGATGAACTTTATCAACCTGAACACGCCGCACCAGTATTGGCTGGCCAAAAGCTTTATCCTTTTATCGGATATCTATGTCAAACGGGGAGACAACTTCCAGGCCAAGCAATATCTACTGACACTTCAGGACAACTATCACCAACAGGACGATATTTTATCGATTGTAAAACAGAAATTGCAGGATATTGAAAAGTCTGCAACTCCAAAATAAAAACCGTTCACGAATTATAAAAAACTTCGAAACAATGAAGAAAACAACCTGTTTTATCCTCACTGCCTTCGTGGCCGGATGCCAGATTATTGCCGCACAGAGCGGTAAAAACGACACCATAGCGAGACGTAGTGTCATCATAGAGCGTGATTATGTACCCACTATCAAAAACACCGACAAACTGGACATTACACCCATAATCACAGAACCGGAAATTAAAAAAGCCGAAGCCATTTATTCTGAAAAAATGAATTTGCTAAAACCGGAATATGAAGTCAACAAGTGGCCGGCAGCAGCAATTCATCTGGATCAGAATTCCTATAAAAAAGGATACGCATTGTTAGGTTTTGGAATGTATGGAACTGCTTTGGGTGACGTGTTCTACCCTATTGTGGATGACGGCTCTCAATCACTTACTTTCGATACTCACATTCACGGGCTTTTCGGCAACACTCAACGCCAGTGGATCACCAATTTCGGATTGAATTACGTCACCCGCCTTGAAAATTTCGACCTGAATATGGGTGCCTATTTCAAACGCAATGGCTTTAACTATTACGGAGTAACGGGCTCGTATTTCAACACGTTTAATACAAGTTACAAAGACTCCACCAATAATTTCATCAATTTCGGACTGAAAGCCGGAATTAAATCGAAAGGAGATGCCGAAGCTATTGCCTACAAAGCCAATGTAGAATACAACAATTTCACTCCGGGTACAGGACTTGGTGAACAGAAAATTCACATCACAGGTAATGTCGAGCTGCCGGTCGGCGAACACCGCCTGGGGCTCAATATCGACGATTACAACCTATTTTACAGCAAATTCAACGGGCAACAACTCTATCCGAACCACTCCATCGTTGGCGTAAATCCCTATTTCGACCTAAAAGGAGAACAATGGGGTGTACGTCTGGGATTGAAGGACTACTTCTCCATCAACGGCAAAGACAAATCTACACACCTGATGCCCGATGTTACCGCACAGATCGACCTGACGAAAACCGTCAACCTCTATGCCGGAATCACAGGAGAGTACGATGTGAACTCGATGCAAAAAATCACCGACGAGAATCCATACATCGACCCCACGTGGCGCGTGGATGACTCGTATGCACCTGTCAAAGTTTTTGGTGGCCTCAAATTCTCTCCAACCTCCGGTCTTCTGCTGGATGGTTCTGTGGCGTACACCTCGTACAACAAACAATATTTTTACACCAACCAATACAAAGGATATTTCGGTCCAACTATTGCTCTATATCCGGCACCCAATCCATATGCTTTGTTGCCAACCTTTACCACCCTCTACGATAAGGCCAATGTGGTAACTGCAAAATTGAATATCGGATACAATTGGAAAGATAAAATTTTTGCACACCTCAATGCCCGCTACAACAACTGGGACACCAAAACGCTGGACAAGGCATGGATGAAACCGTCAACAGAAATCGAAGTAGGTGGTGAAGCCAAGGTTACCCGCAATATTTTTGTAAATGCCAACTACTATTTTGCCGGGGGCAGATATGCATATCTGTACGGCACGGAATCGGCCAAAATGAAAAATGTGAATGATCTTAGCCTCGGGGCTTCTTATTCATACAGCGACTGGTTGACTGCATTCATCCGCCTAAACAACGTAATGGAAACCAAATACCAGACATACTACGGGTATGATTCTCTTGGCCTGAACTGGCAAATCGGAGCAGCCGTTTCGTTCTGATACTCATTCGCAATGAGGATGTCTCAAAAGACAATGTTGGTTTTATAAAAACTTACGAATCCAGAATAGATATTTGTTCTTGTACCCCAAACCCCTGAAGGGGCTATAAATCTGCTATTTTGATTGGCGCAAAAGTCCCCTTAAGGGGATGTAGGGGTAGAAAAATAAAAAAAACTTTCAGTTTATAAGTTTATCAATAACAACGTTGACTTTTGAGACATCTTCGTTATTTTCATTAACTCGTTCTCTTCGCGCCCTCTCACTTTCTCACCTTCTGACACATATGCCGAATCCTTATTTTCAATTCAAGCAATTTACCGTTTGGCACGATAAATGCGCCATGAAGGTAGGAACTGACGGCGTTTTGTTGGGAGCCTGGGCTGCTGTTGAAGAAGCAAAAACGATACTCGATGTAGGAACAGGCAGCGGACTGATTGCGCTGATGGCGGCTCAACGAAATTCTGATGCCCTCATAACGGCCATCGACATAGAGGAAACAGCAACAATACAGGCAGAAGAAAATTTTAATCGGTCACCCTGGCAGGAACGGTTTACGGTTCACCACGCTTCGCTCGAACAGTATGCACTAACCGCTAACGCAACCTTTGATGTTATCATTTCGAATCCGCCCTACTTTCATCAGTCATTACACTCACCTGACAAAAAACGCACCCTCGCACGGCACACGGCTCATTTCACACAAGACACGCTGCTCGCTAACTGTTGCGAACTTCTTGCTGACAATGGCTCTATATATCTGATTTTGCCGGTGACCGAAGGAGAAATTCTTCTGAACAAAGCAATTGATCACAAACTATTCTGCACTCATAAGACACTGGTGTTTCCAACTCCGTCATCCAGTCCGAAACGGCTCTTAATTGCCTTAGCCAAAACACAACAACCGCTTTTGGAAGACGCTATCACCATCGAATCCGGCATACGGCATCACTACTCCGAAGATTTCGCCCGTATGTTACAAGCGTTTTATCTTAAATTATAAAATACATTCCCTAAGATAGCCTAAATAACGTTCAAGAGCTTTACAAATACAATCGTTTGCGGGGTATAGAACGTTAACCCGGTCCATTTCAACTTGTCGGATTAAAAAAAAAAACTATCTTTGTAACGCAATAACGTATAATTTGATGAATAACAATTACATAACACCCGATTACGTTTTTGAAACGAGTTGGGAAGTATGCAATAAAGTAGGTGGAATATATACAGTATTATCGACACGGGCATCTGTTTTACAACAACGGCTGAAAGATCATTTGATATTTCTCGGACCCGATTTAGGTGCTTCTGCTCATCCTGATTTCACTGAAGACATTGCATTGTTTGCCGACTGGAAAGAAGAGCTTGCAAAATACAATGGAATAAAGGTCCGCTCCGGCAGATGGAATGTTCCGGGCAGCCCCATTGCTTTGCTGGTCGATTTTTCGACGCTGCATCTGCAACGCAACAATCTTTACCGTCAGGTGTGGGAATGGTATGGCGTAGACTCCCTGCATGCTTATGGCGATTATCACGACTCTGCCATGTTCGGCTATGCTGTCGGAATTGTAATTGACAGTTATTACCGCTATTACAAGCTGAAAGGCAAAAAAGTCATAGCCCACTTCAACGAGTGGATGACAACGTTCGGGTTGTTTTTCCTGAAACGATACACTCCTGAGGTAGCTACCATTTTTACAACTCATGCCACTTCTATCGGAAGATCAATAGCGGGAAATCACAAACCACTGTATGACTATCTGGCTCATTATGACGGAGATCAGATGGCGGACGAGCTAAACATGCAGGCAAAACATTCAGTAGAGAAACAAGCTGCACATTATGCCGATTGCTTCACTACCGTAAGTGACATAACCGCCCGTGAATGTACCCAGTTATTGGGCAAAACTCCGGACGTGGTTACTCCCAATGGATTTGAAGACGATTTTGTACCGACAGGAAAGCTGTTCAACATAAAAAAAGAGGAAGCTCGCAACGCTTTGAAAAAAGTAGCCGAATGCCTGCTAACGTATCAGTTGCCGGAAGATACGCTGTTCGTTGCAACAGGCGGACGCTATGAATTTTTGAACAAAGGCCTTGACGTTTTTATCGACTCGTTGAAACGTCTGGAATCCTCAGAATCGTTATCGCGCACAATTGTAGCATTCTTAATGGTTCCGGCCTATATTTCGGGGCCACGGAAGGACCTGCAAAGTCATCTGAGCGGAAGCGACAACATTCCGCATGGAAATCCGTTTGTCACCCATCAGTTGGTAGAACCGTGGCACGATCCGATTTTATCATCGATCAGCTGGTCGCACCTGACGAATGCACAAAACACGAAAGTTAAGATTATATTTGTTCCGTCATACCTCACAGGCGATGACGGTATTTTCAATAAAAGCTATTACGACTTGCTGATAGGAACTGACCTGACCGTATTCCCTTCGTACTACGAGCCGTGGGGATATACACCGCTGGAAAGTTCGGCATTTTCGGTGCCCACCATCACCACCAGCTTATCAGGGTTCGGCCAATGGGTCAACTACCATCAGCAGGACATCGATCAGGGAGTTGCTGTAATTCCCCGCAACGACTCAAACTACAATGAAGTTGTGAGTGAGCTTGTACTGCAAATCGAGCAATTTGCAGCGCTGACACCGGTACAGGTTCAATCTGCACGAAAGAAAGCAGCCACAATTGCAGAAAAAGCACTTTGGGAACACTTTATAGAATATTACGACAAGGCATATACAATTGCATTAAGCAAAAAGAGATAATAATCATCGCATCTGGCTACAAGATAGCTAATAGGCAAAAAAGAAACATTTAACAAACTTATATGTAAGGGCTTCCATCCAAACGGAACGAATTACATACTGCATTTACAAATCAAATTATTCACGTATGAAACTACAATCATCAAAAGTGAACAACCCCAACTGGAACGAAATTACTGTAACCTCTCATGTTCCGGAAAAACTGCAAAAGTTACTCGAGATTTCCCGTAACATATGGTGGGTGTGGAACTTTGAAGCGACAGAAATGTTTTCAAGCATAGACTCCAAACTTTGGAATGAATGCGAAGGAAACCCTATCGTAATGTTGGAAAGATTGAATTACGAAAAGTTGGAAGAGCTGGAAAATGATCCGGCTTTTATGCAACGGTTGGAATCGGTTTATGCTTCATTTCAGGAATACATAAATACTCCTTTCGACACAAAGAAACCATCCATAGCTTATTTCAGCATGGAGTACGGCCTTACCAATATCCTGAAAATTTATTCGGGAGGGTTGGGAATTCTGGCCGGCGACTACCTGAAAGAAGCCAGCGACTGCCGGGTAGATATGACAGCCATCGGCTTCCTGT
>JAUZOL010000108.1 GCA_030706455.1 Bacteroidota bacterium | reverse complement strand
TGGCACACATAACCAATGCCACCATTAATAGTGTTATTTTTTTCATGATTATAAGTTATTAAAGTTCTATATAGTAATAAATTAAAGGTATCTGTTACCCAGAACGAGTTTATCACCCGAGTCGTCAACCTCCCATATCTGAGGTTTACGCGGACCGTTACCTTCGGCATGATGGACAATAAACAATCGTTTGCCTTCAAAGGTGGTGAACAACATCCCGTGACCGGAGTTATCGCCCTTGAATGCCTCTGCCTCGTGTACCCACGGACCTTTGATGCTGCCAGAAGTTGAGTAAGCAATGCCCTGTGCATACCGGTGTTCACCCCAGCTCGACCACAACATTCCCAGTTTTCCGGTTTTGGTGCGGAACATTTCGGGGCCATCAGTCACCCAGCCGGGCATTTTGAGTCCAAATGTTGCTTCGCCGATGCTGTTCATCTCTTTCGACCATGGTGCAGCACTGGCGCGAAACATGGTTGTGGGTTCGGCGGTACGGTGGGTCAAATCTTTGGAGAGCGGCATGTAATCCATTGTGCCGTCGATAAGTTGTGTCCATTCATGAACGAAAATCATGTATGCGGTGCCGTTCTCTTCGTAAAGCGTTCCGTCGATGATATCCCAGTTTTCGGGACCAAGGCAAAACTCATGATCGGCCACCAAGGGTTTGTAAGGGCCTTCGGGCGAATCGGCTACCAACAGCTGAGTCTGGTTGCGCGGCACGTTGTATCGAAGAGGTACATATTCGATCAGATGGTTGTGATCACTCCATGTTCCGGCATAATAATATTTATTGCCGATGTGGTGAATCTCGGCGGCTGCGACAAACAGTCCGTCCATCCAGGTACCTGACAGATCAATAATCGAATAGGGCCCTGTCCACATTTTCAGATCTTTGCTTTTGTACAAACGACCGCCGGTTCCGGTAAGATAATATGTATGGCTCTTTTCGTCGGGGAAAATATATGGATCGCTCATGGAGATTTGTTCCAGTGCCACCGTCTCAATTTTTGGTTCGGGACGCGGCGTTATGGGTCGTCTGGCTGGTCTAGGCGCGCCTGTTGCAGGGAGCATTCCTCCAAAATTCCGTTGTCCCGGATCGGCAGGAGGCGCCTGTTCACCGGGAACAATTTTACTCCGGGTTTCCGGCTGATCGTGTTGTTGAGCCGTAGCGGCCTCCTGAATTGATGTAAACGACAGTGCAATCAACAGAATGCCCGTCCAGTTATTTTTTAAACGTATCATTGTTAAGTATATGCAATAAATTAGTTTGTTTTATTTAACAGAAATTATGCGGTTTGCCGGTCACTTGATAGATAATAACCAAGCGACAGGGAAGTCGCTTGACCCCTTAGAAAATCGGTTAAAAACAAAGAGATTGCTGATGCTGGCGTTGGTTCGCATCAAACGCGGAACCAAAGCATTGTCGTTGGTGAGTTTGATGATTTGGGACATTCCAAATCCTGTAGAACCCGGCAGGGAGGAAATAGTTACTGTAGGAATCGGCTGTTTTTTAATTACCGACTGCGAAGTGTTTTCCGAAGTCTGTGCCATCATAACCGACGGCAAAACGGCGGGCATGACAAGAATAACGAGCTTCCTCATGGATTTTCAAGGTTAATTAAAATGCTAAATATATGCAACATACAAGCATTTACAACAAAACAATTGTATGTTAATTACCAAATGTAAGTAAAAAAACAATCCGTTATAACGCAGGGTTCTGTTTTTTTTCATGCCCGTCACTGCAGGTTGACGACGTTATTGTACAATTTAAAATTGTGGCTCAAATTCCGACGACCATTTTCTTACTGTTCTACCGACAGCCAAACCGTAAAATCGAACTTTAAGGTGAAGATGCCTGACAGGCAAAACGCTTCCCAATTCTGCACTTTCAATCGAAAACAAGGTGTCTCTATTCAAGAAAACCGGTAAAATATCACTGCGTTGCAGAGAATACCTTGCCCGGTTTTGTAGAATCTATTTTCCGTTATGCGGAAATCTCATTTTGGCTCTTAGTCCTGTTTTTTTACTTTCAGAACTTCGCCCTTTTTCATCAATACATCATACTCATATATTTTCTTCATCTCACTTTTTGTCGCTGCCGTTGTGGCATGTACGATAGGCGTGATAATGTTCGGAACATCATAAAATGAATTCGGATTGTTGCCGTTTGCTTTTTTCAGGCCGGTTCCGGTTAACGGAACGTAGGATCTCAGACGGCAATTACCATCGATCGAAGCTTTTACTGTAGCTTCAGCAAGTTCTCCCTTTGCCCATTTCATATCAATTTCAAAACCACCCTTTGCTCTGAGGCCTTTTACACTTCCAGCGCCCCAAACCGTGGGCAATGCAGGCAACAGCTGTATAGCTCCGTCGTAACTTTGCAACAGCATTTCTGTGATTCCCGAGGTACAGCCAAAATTACCATCGATCTGGAACGGGGGATGCGAATCGAATAAATTAGGATAGGTTCCTCCTTTTTGTCTGCCACCGGGCTGGATTGCAGGAGTCAACTGATCGGTAATGAGTTTGTAGGCATGATTACCGTCGAGGAGGCGTGCCCACCAGTTTACCTTCCAACCCATAGACCAACCGGTAGATTCGTCGCCACGCGCGATCAGAGACGTTTTGGCAGCTTCGAACAAAGCCGGCGTTCTGTAAGGCGATATTTGACCGGAAGGGAAAAGTCCGTATAAATGAGAAACATGACGGTGATTATCTTTAGGATTGTCCCAGTCGTACATCCATTCCTGCAACTGACCCCATTTACCGATTTGCATCGGAGCAAGGCGGCTCATTGTCGCTTTTATTTTTGCCACCATCTCATTGTCAACCTTCAATACGTCTGCTGCTTTGACGGTAATATTGAAAATATCGAATACCAGTTGATTGTCCATAGTTGTTCCTGCGGAGATAGAACAATCGGGATGATCTGTCGGGGCATTTTCAGGAGAAACGGACGGAGATATCACCAACCATTTGGTTTTAGGTTCTTCTACAAGAAAATCGAGGAAAAACTGCGCAGCTCCTTTTATAACAGGGTAAACCGTTTTGAGATATTCCTTGTTGCCACTGTATTCGTACTTATAAAACAGATGTTGCGACATCCATGCGCTTCCCATCGGCCACATTCCCCAGAATGCACCATCAACAGGACCGTTGATGCGCCAGATATCGGTATTGTGGTGCAAAACCCAACCATTGGCGCCATACATATCTTTGGCCGTCTGTTGACCGGTTTGCGAAAGCTCTTTCACCATCTGAATCAGAGGCTCATTCATTTCGGTCAGATTGGTCGGTTCGGAAGGCCAGTAGTTCATCTCGGTATTGATGTTCACGGTATATTTGCTGTCCCATGCCGGCATCAGCTGATCGGCCCAGATACCCTGAAGGTTAGCTGGCTGACCACCGGGTCGGGAGGAAGAGATCAGTAAATAGCGGCCAAACTGGAAGTATAACGCCACAAACTGAGGATCGTTACCTTTGGCAAACTGTGCCAACCGAACATCCGTCGGATTTTTTGCAGCATCGGTAGTTCCGAGATCGAAACTTACGCGGTTGAAATATTTCTGAAAGTCTGCCACGTGAGCCTTAAGTATTTCTGCATAGTTTTTTTTCAATGCTTTTTGCAGATAAGCATCCACTCTCGCACCGGCATCAGCACTAATATCATGATAATTATTGAAATTGCTGGCCATGGAAATGTAGATTGTTACCACATTGGCATTGGTAATATTCTAAGTCGAATCGGTTGCCGATACATTACCGCCATCGGTAAGAATCTTCACTTTTGCTTCAAATTTCACTCCTCCTTTTACCGTTTCCTGATCGCTGGTAATACCCGTCAACACCAGTTCGTTTTTACCGTTGGTTTTTACGGAGCAGGTTGGAATGCGGTCTCTTCCTGTGGGACGATCCATCGAAGCCGTGAAACTGATAGCGCCACGTTTATCGGCTGTAATCCGTTCGACAATTACCTGATCGGGAAACGAAGAAAATGTTTCCGTTTTGAAGTTAACCCCGTTACTGGTATAACGTGTTGACGTAACGGCTCTTGCCAAATCAAGTTCGCGGTAATAACCGGAGTAGTTGCTGTTGCCAGGAGCACTCAGGCGGAGATTTCCTACCGTCTGATAGGACATGCCATGCGAAGTTTTACTGATAAAATTTTGATTGACAAGATCCTGAGCTTCCTTATATTTGCCTTCAAAAATAAGTTTCCGGACTTCGCTCAATGAAGCTTTGGCATTCGGATTATCATTCCGGTTGGGACTCCCGGCCCAGACGGTATTTTCATTCAGCTGAATCGTTTCCTTCGCCGGATCTCCAAAAACCATCGCTCCCAAACGGCCATTTCCGACCGGAAGAGCTTCCACCCACTGTTTGGCTGGTTTTTCATACCACATAATCAGCTTATTTTGCTGAGCTTGTACCCATTGCACCGAGAAGCACACACTCAATGCAACACCTAAAAAACTTACTTTAAAGAGTCTCATTTTCAATATTTTATTGATTACACCATTTCTCTCATTTAAAAACCCAAGAGGCAAAGTCGTGCAAAGATTTACGCCAAACCTGCCACTCGTGATCGCCGGGGAACGAGGCAAACTGCACCTTCAGTCCACTGTCCTGAAATTTCTTCACCTCCTTTTTTGTAAACTCAAAACGGGGATCCTGTTCGCCCACAGAGACGTAAAACAATTTCAATTTTTGATTAAACGACTTTGAGTTGCTCAGCAAGCCCGGAATTTCTTTATCCGCATCAAACACTTTCCCGTTAGGATTGGCAATGCCGCCAAAGATTCCAGAACTGAAAACGCCGACAGACGCAAAACAATCAAGGCTACCCAAGCCCGCATAAAAAGCCTGCCCGCCACCCATCGAAAGACCGCATAACGCACGGTGGTTCACATCGGCAATCGTGCGGTACGTTTTGTCAATGAAAGGAACAATATTTTTCGTCATTTCTTCTTTGAAAGCAGCCATCGCAGCATTGCTATACCCGCCTCCACCTTTACCTGTAGTTACATTTCCGTTAGAAATCACTACAATCATCGGTTTTGCTTTCCTCTCGGCAATCAGGTTGTCGAGGATTATATCCGTTTTGCCCTGCACTGCCCAGCCGCGTTCGTCCTCTCCGCCACCATGCTGAATGTACACTACCGGATATTTTACCTTTGCATTAACATCATATCCGGCAGGAGTATAGACAAACAACCTGCGCCAGCTGTTGGTTACCTTCGAGAAGTAGTATTTGGAACTCAGTGCTCCGTGCGGAACATCTTTCACTTCGAAAAAATCAACCCCTTCTTCAGGGATATCGATTGCACTGGCCATGCGTCCCATCCCGTAAAACGTTTCGCTGGCAGGATCAACAACCTTCACGCCGTCGATCACCAACGAATAATAGTGAAAACCGGGAACCTGAGGCGCTGTGGTAACCGTCCAGAAACCCTGATCGTCTTTGGCCATATCGTACAGTTTTCCCAAGTCAATCTGAACTTTTTTCGCTTCGGGCGCTTTGATTTTAAAAACAACGCTCAGGTTGTCCAAAATACGCGGATATTCGGCACCTGCAATATTGGTTACTGCCGGTGCCGAATTATCAGCTTGCTGTCCGAAGCAGACAATGGAAGTCTGCAACAGAACAGCAAAAAACAATAAAGACGTTTTTCTCATCCAATCAATTATTTATCCTGAAATAACAAGGGAGCGAAACCATAGAGGCATTTACGCCAGGTCTGAAAAACATGCGCGGTGCCCGGAGCTTCGTAATACACGTGCTTTATTCCATTCTTTTGTAATTGCTCATGAATGGCACGGCCTGCATTCGCTCCCTCTTCCGAGCCCTGTCCGATATAAAAGACTTTGACTTGCTTTGAAAAAGCATCCGGTTTGGTAAGCAAACCATTGTAAGCCTTCTCGATGCCCGCAAAGCCAAAAGGAGCAGCGCTGAAAACGCCGATACTTGCAAATTTATCGAGGTTAGTTTCGGAAATCTGATATGTTTGCGCACCTCCGAGAGAAAGACCGGCAATAGCCCGATGCTCCCGATCGGTAAGCGTACGGTATCGGGCATCGACCATCGGAACGATATCTTCTATCATAACTTTGGCAAAACCATTCCAGAAAGGATCCATTCCACCCGGACGTTGAGCAGCAGCTCCATTCGCCGATCCGGCAGGATTCTGAGACCTACGGGCGGCAAGATTAATTCCGGCAAGGCCTCCGTCTTCCATCACAAGAATCATCGGTTTGGCCTTCCCCTGAGCAATGAGGTTATCAAGAATAAAATTGGCTCTGCCCTGACTCCCCCATGCACGACGATCCTGATTCATACCATGCAACAGGTAGAGAACCGGATAGCGGGTATTGACGTTTTGATCGTATCCCGGAGGAGTATAAATATAAGCGTGGCGCATTTCGCCGGTTGATTTAGCTTTGTACCACACCGAACGAACATCACCATGTGGCACATCCTTTACATCGTAAAAGTCGATGCCCTGTTCAGGAACTTCAATACAACTGTAAATATGACCGGCATCATAGAATGTTTCGCTCGAAGGATCGTTGAGTTCAACGCCGTCGATTTTGATCGTATAACAAAGAAATCCGGGAGTCTGAGGCTCTGTCCTACCTGTCCAGAAACCATCTTCTCCTTTAGTCAGCGCCGTATTTCCAAGACTCACCACAACACTTGTCGCCTTTGGAGCTTTAATACGAAAGATTACGCGGTGCTGTGCATCGACACGCGGATAATCGGCACCGACAACATTGGTTGATGCCGGTTTCGAGTTATCAGCTTCCTGTCCGAAGCAGACAAAAGCAGTCTGCGACAGAACAGCCAAAAGGATCAGAATCGTTTTTTTCATCGGATCAGTTATTTATCCTGAAACAAGAGTTGTGCATAACCGTACAAGCTCTTGCGCCATGTCTGGAATTCGTGAGCAGTACCCGGAGCTTCGTAATATACGTTCTTCACGCCAGCTTTGTCGAGCGCTTCGTGAATAGCACGGCCGGAATTCGGGCCTTCTTTGGAACCCATGCTCACAAAAAATACCTTCACCAGTTTGGCAAATTCGGCCGGTTTCTGTAACAAACCGTTGTAGCCGGTTTCCACACCCGGAAAGCCGAACGGAGCACTGAATATTCCAATATGAGAGAATTTGTCCAGATTAGCCTGCGAAATTCCGTATGTTTGCGTACCTCCAAGCGAAAGCCCTGCAATAGCACGGTGTTCGCGATCGGAAAGCGTACGGTAGTTTGCGTCGATAGTAGGAATCAGATCGGCAATCATCACTTTTCCGAATCCATCCCAGAAAGAAACCATCCCGGCTGGTGCGCCCATGGCACTGCGCGGAGCCTGACCTTGCGGAGCTCCCGGCTGACCCTGTGGCCGGGGACCTGCGGGACGACGAGGGCCACCTCCCATTCCGGCAGCAATGCCACCATCTTCCATCACAATAATCATCGGTTTGGCTTTTCCTTCGGCAATCAGATTGTCGAGGATAAAGTTGGCATGTCCCTGATTCGACCAGGCACGACGATCTTCGCCCATACCGTGCTGAAGATAAAGCACCGGATAGCGTTGTTTGGTATTCTGGTCGTATCCCGGCGGAGTATAAATGTAAGCATGACGGTATTCGCCTGTAGACTTGGCAAAATACCAGAAAGAGTTGACATTACCGTGGGGAACGTTTTTGATGTTATAAAAATCGACACCATCTTCGGGTATTTCCATACCACTCATCATTTTACCAGCACCAAAGAACGATTCACTGGCAGGATCGGCTACTTCAACACCGTCAATTTTAAGCGTATAGTAATGAAAACCGGGATCTTCCGGTTTCGTTACTCCGGTCCAGAACCCATCTTCACCTTTGGTGAGCGGTGTATTGCCCAGACCTACAGAAACAGTTTGTGCTCCCGGAGCACGAAAACGGAAATAAACCCGGCGCTGAGAATCGACGCGCGGATAATCCTGTCCGACAATGTTTGTCGAAGCCGGTTTTGTATCGGCCGGATAGTTATTTTCTTGCGCAAAGCTAACGGCACTGACTGCCAGACTTAGCATTGCCATCACAATTTTCTTCATCGTTTTATTAGATTATTTGAAAAGTAACGCTGCAAATTGATTCAAGTCACGTCTCCAGGTAAGCCATTCATGAGCCGTGCCCTGAGATTCATAATAGGCGTATTTCACGCCTTGTTTTTCCAGCATATCGCGGAAAGCTTTCACCGAACCCGGGAATGGAGCCGGTTCTACCGTGCCCAAACCGAGCCAGAAAAGTTTGATCTGCTTATTCAATGCTGCTCCGTCTTTGAACTTACCTCCCATAAATTTGTCCACATCAATGGCTTCGGTACGCGGATAGTTGGAAGTTCCACTGAAACCGGCGATGTAAGAGAATTTATCCAGATTATTCATCGTAATGGTGATAGTCTGGTTGGCTCCCATCGACAGACCGGCCATGGCTCGGTGCTCGCGATCGGAAAGCGTACGGAAAGAAGCGTCGATCATCGGGATAATTTCATTAATCATCACCTCTTCAAACGGGAAAGCACTTTTGCTTGGCGCGCTTGCATTGGCTTTGGTGGCATAGCCATTATCCATGACAATAATCATGGGAACTGCCTTTTTTGCAGCAATCAGGTTGTCAAGAATCAGGTTGGCTTTCCCCTGGGTAGGCCAGCCGGTTTCGTCCTCACCGCTTCCGTGCTGCAAATAGAGCACCGGATAACGTTTCGACGGATTCTTATCGTATTCGGCCGGAGTGTACACAAAGCAACGACGCCATGAGTTAGTCACTTTCGAAAAGTACATTTTCTGACTGACCAGGCCATGAGGTACATCCTTCTGCGCATAAAAATCCTGATCGGGTGCCGGAATTTCAATAGCGCTACCCCAACGGCTGGCACCATAAAAATAGAGACTTCCCGGATCGGGTACCGAAGCACCGTCTACATTGAGTTGATAATAGTGAAACCCTTCAACCTGCGGAGCAGATTCTCCGGTCCAGAGGCCTTTGTCGTCTTTTTTCAGGTCGTACTTCACGCCACCGATGTCGAGTTGCACCTTCTGTGCATTCGGAGCAGGAATGCTGACCCGAACCCGTCCTTCGGAGTTCACCTGAGGAAACATTTTACCCGGCTGATTAACCGACGACGGTTTGAAATCTTCTACTACAGTCTGAGCCTGTGTAATTTGACAAAAAGCAGCTGCAATAAAAGCAATAAAAACATGTTTGATATTCATGAGCCAAATGTCTTGGATTATTTGAAAAGAAGCGGAGCAAATTCGTGCAAACTACGTCTCCAGGACTGCCATTCGTGAGCAGTTTCGGGCGAAACATAGGAAACTCCTTTAATGCCTGCTTTTGTCCACGCATCAGCAGCTGCACCGATACGGGCAGCACCGCCTTCACGACCACCAAAGCTCATAAACACCACTTTGGTATTCTTCTTAAACGATTCGATATCTTTGATTTCTGATGGCTCAAATGTTCCGCTGCTGAACATTCCCACGTATGCAAATTTGTCGGGGTTTGCCACAACGATGGAGTGCGTTTGCATGCCACCCATGGAGAGCCCGGCCATTGCACGGTGTGCCTGATCGCCAACTACACGGAAGTTAGATTCCACGAACGGAATCAGGTCATTGAAGAGAATTTTTTCAAATTCAGCAGCAAAGTTCATTCCACCACCCGGGCCTCCCATTCGAGGACCGTTACCGGGAGCCGGCGATGCTGCATTGGGTTGTCCGGCACCAGGACGTGGAGCACCGGCTGGTCTCGGACCACGTGGCATTCCGCTCATATTGATGCTGCTGTTTTCCATCACAATAATGAAAGGAACAGCTTTTCCTTCGGCAATCAGGTTGTCCATAATGAGGCCTGCGTGTCCCTGATTTCCCCAACCGGTTTCATTTTCGCCCATACCGTGCTGGAGATACAACACCGGATATTTTTTACTGTCTTTATCATATCCCGGCGGAGTATAGATGTAAACACGACGAACGCTTTTGGTAGTATTTGAATAGTATTGCGTTTCGCGCAATTGGCCATGAGGAACATTTTTAACAGCATAAAACTCCTGATCTTTGGCAGGAATTTCAATGCCGCTTCCCCAACGGCTTGCTCCGTAATAGTACAAGCTTCCCGGATCAGGGACCGAAGCTCCGTCGATATTGAGCTGATAATAATGAAAACCCTCATCCTGCGGAGCCGATTCGCCTGTCCACACTCCTTTTTCGTCCTTCTTCAGGTCGTATTTCACTCCGCCGATGTCGAGTTGAACGCGTTGAGCTTCAGGTGCCGGAATACTAACGCGAACCTTTCTCTCCGAGTTTACCTGAGGATATTCCTTCTCCTGTTGGGTTGTAGGAGTTTTTTTGAAATCTTCCACCGCGGCAGACTGTGCCAAACAAATCCCGCCGGTTAATGCCGCCGTCAGTAAAACGGCTATTGATTTGTATTTCATGAATTTATTTTTATTACTGTTATTGAATTATTTAAAATGATCATAGGATATCTTACCTCGTCCAACCTTTCAGGTTGTAATTAGATGAAGGATTATTTTCATGACCGCAGGTCAGTGACCTGCGGTCATGAAAATAATGACTTTCAGTCTATTAGGAAAAATATCAGATGCTTGTTTTATTTGAAAAGGAGCGGAGCCACTTCTTTCAGGCTACGACGCCATGTAAGAAACTCGTGAGCTGTATTTTCGGAAACAAAAGAGACTGCATTGTAACCGGCTTCTTTCAAAGTAACGGCAGCTTTTTTAACCATATCGGGGTTTTCACGGCTACCGCAGCTAATGAAGATAAGTTTAGGAGTCGCTTTGCCTTTCAGTTCTGCAGGATTGTAAGTACCTCCACTTAACAATGCATAGTAAGAAAATACATCGGGACGAGCAAGTGTAATCGCGTGCGTTTCCATACCACCCATAGAAAGA
>JAUZOL010000107.1 GCA_030706455.1 Bacteroidota bacterium | reverse complement strand
TGTTTGATAAGAAAACGGGCTTTATGAGCCAGCTCACTAAAAATGGAACCGACCTGTTGGCTGCCGATGGTGCACCCAAACTGCACTTCTGGCGCGCAGCTCACCGTAACGATGATGACTGGGCATTCAGTCAGTGGGAGAAATTCGGAGTGAATGCGCTTCAGTACTCTCTGGTCGATTTCAAAGCAGAAGTGGTGGATAATTCTTCTGTCAAGGTAACTGCCACTGTTAAGGCCGAAGGCAAAGAGGGTTTCGGAGCTTATCATACTGCCACTTACCTCATCACTGGTGATGGAAAGATGAAAGTCGATAACAAAATTGAATTCACGGGTTTGCGTATCAATCTGGCAGAGATAGGTGTACGCATGTTGTTGGATAAGAAGCTCGATCGCATGGCTTATTTCGGACGTGGTCCGCAGGAGAATTATGCCGACCGCAAAAGCGCTGCCGATGTTGGTTTGTACGAATTAGCCGTAAACAATCAGTACGAATACGAAAAACCGATGGAGCAGGGCAATCATGAGGAAGTAAGATGGGCAGACCTGAAAGGTGCCGGAATGCCGGGCTTATTGGTGCAAGCCGACGAAAATCTGATGCAGGTGGCTGCATTGCCTTATACCGACGAACAGATGAATCCGGTGGAATACAAAATTGATCTTCCGGCAAGTTCGGCAACCGTATTCAGAATTTCGACCAAAACGATGGGAGTGGGCTCGAACAGTTGTGGTCCAAAACCCCTCGATAAATATTTGATTTGGTCGGATAATACCCGCTTTACCTATAGTCTTCAATTGAAATAAAAGAATCTGTTTTTGAAAAAGAGTATGAGCAAAATAACAAATACCATCATTGCTATTTCGGTAGCATTGCTGTCGGTAACAGTTGCAAAGGCCGACAATCCCATTATTCAAACCAGCTATACCGCCGATCCGGCGCCCATGTTGTATGATGGAACGGTTTATCTTTATACTTCACACGATGAGGATAAAACGGTTCGTAACTTTTTTACGATGAATGACTGGAAATGTTATTCTTCGAAAGATATGGTGAACTGGACCGATCGGGGAACTATTTTTTCGTATAAAGGGTTCAGTTGGTCGCGCGGCGATGCCTGGGCCGGACAGTGCATCCCCCGAAATGGCAAGTTCTATTATTATGTTCCTGTTAACATGAAAAACGGAGGGAATGCGATTGGTGTTGCTGTGGCTGACAGCCCTACCGGTCCTTTCAAAGATGCCATCGGAGCACCTCTGCTTATCGGATATGGTTACATCGACCCGACGGTCTATATTGACGATGATGGTCAGGCCTATCTTTATTGGGGAAATCCCAATTTGTGGCATGTAAAGTTGAATGCTGATATGATCTCATACGACCAGAAATTGGGTATTGTAAAAGAAGATTTGAAAGATGAAAATTTCGGGTATCGTGCCAAGAAGATCGATAACCGTACGGCAGCTTACGAGGAAGGCCCCTGGTTTTTCAAACGCAACGCGAAATATTACATGCTTTATCCGGCAGGTGGTGTCCCTGAACATTTGGCCTATTCTACCAGTAACGGTCCTACCGGTCCGTGGGTATATGGCGATACCATTATGCACGTGATTAAAAACCATGGAGCATTTACCAACCATCCGGGATATATCGAATTCAAAGGTAAATCGTATCTCTTTTATCATGATGGAGGTTTGCCTAGTGGTGGTGGATTCAAACGTTCGGTATGTATCGAACCGTTCAATTTCAATGCCGACGGCTCCATCCCTTTGATTACCCCGACAAGTAAAGGTGTAATCGAGAGTGCAGCCAATGTTGACCCGTACCAAAGAACAGAAGCCGAAACCATTGCCTGGTCGGAAGGCCTGAAAACGGCACAAGATCAGCAAACAGGAGTGTATGTTACCGAAATTAGCAACGGCGACTATATCAAAGTGCGTAGCGTTGATTTTGGGAAAGGAGCAAAAACTTTTCTGGCAAGTGTTGCTGCGAAAGCATCAGTAGGAGCCATCGAAATCCGCATCGACAGCAAAGATGGTAAGTTGCTCGGCACATTACCGATGAAAGCTACCGGTGATGATTTAAGCTGGAAAACGCAGTCGTGCAAGGTGAATGCAGTGAAGGGAGTCCACAATATTTTCTTTGTATTCAAAGGAGGTGACGGAAATCTATTCAATTTCGACTGGTGGAAATTCAACCAGAAATAAGAATCAATTTATTGAGATGACCATGAAGCTAAAAATAATCTTATTAACCGTCCTGCTTCCATCCATTTGTTTTGCTCAGACTGTAAAAAGTTTCAAGCAAGATAAAAAAGGCGTGATTGTGACTCTAAATGAAGGTACGTTAACTCTTTGTCCGTTGACGGAAAACAGCGTGAGGGTGAAGGTGTACAAAGGCGCAGAAGACAACTTGCAGGAACTTGTGTTTACATCCAATGTTCCCACACCTGCTTTTAAAGTGCAGGAATCGCCTACTGCGGTGCAACTGAAAGTTGCTAAAATAAGTGTTGTTGTCGATAAGCAATCGGGCAAGCTGTCGTTTTTTGATGCTACCGGCAAGCCTTTGGTCAACGAGTCGGCCGGCTCGCGGAAACTGGTTCCCGGTACGATTCAGGGAGAGCCTTGCTTTATGGCCGAGCAAACGTTTGACTCTCCTGCCAATGAAGCAATATTTGGTTTGGGGCAGTTTCAGGACGGGCATTACAACCTGCGCGGCGTTGCCCGTCGTTTGACCCAGGTCAACACCCAAATCTCGATTCCGTTTATCTATTCCAGCCGGGGTTATGGCTTGTTGTGGCACCAGTACGGCCTTACCGATTTCAATCCTGCCGACAATGCAATTTCCCTGAATAAACAGGAGCAGGCAACTGCCGGCAATCAGGAAGCGGAAGTTACTACTACCGCAGGTACTCAAAAAGTATCTCAAAACCAATCGCTTTATAATGGAAAGTTCAGCGTTCCTCAGAATGGAGAATACTCGCTTTTTCTTGACCTCGGCGATATGGGGAACCGTCATTTTGTTGCCATTGACGGTAAACCGGTTGTCGATCAAAGCAATATGTGGCTGCCGCCTACCGTGGGTGCTTTGGTACAGTTGACTGCCGGAGAGCATCAGGTACAGGTGTTGTGCAAATCAGATAACACACCGCATTTGTCGTGGAAACCACAGTCAAACACCACTACTTTTCGTTCACCTGTTGCCAAATCGTTGGATTACGTGGTGTTTGCCGGATCGGCTGACGATGTCATAGCAGCTTATCGCACCCTTTCGGGCAGTGCTCCTTTATTTCCCCAATGGGCTTACGGCTTCTGGCAATGTCGCGAACGTTATTCCTCAGGCAAACAATTGGTTGAAACGATAGAAGAGTTTCGGCAGCGTAGTTTGCCCGTGGATGTGATTGTGCAGGACTGGCAGTATTGGGGCAACAACGGTTGGGGGGTACCAAAATTTGATGAGAAGAATTACCCGAATCCAAAAGAATTTATCGGGAAACTGCATGATTTGAATGCTCACTTCAATATATCAATCTGGTCGAATCCAGACAAAAATTCCGATATAGGCAAAGAGTTTGCTGCTAAAAACCGCTTTATCCCGAATACCAAATGGTTGGATTATTTTAATCCAGAAACCAGAAAGGACTATTGGAATGTATTGAAAACAAATATGTTCAATAATGGCGTGGATTCATGGTGGATGGATGCCGTAGAACCTGAGAATGATGCGTTGAAAGGAGAAAAGACAACCTTTGGCCTTGGTGACTTCTACCGCCTCACTTATCCTTATTTTGTAAGTAAATCGGTGTATGAAGGCCAGCGTGCAACTTCCGATCAAAAGCGGGTGTGCATCCTGACCCGTTCGGCATATTTGGGACAACAACGCTACGGCATTATCAACTGGTCGGGCGATATTGGCGGAACCTGGGACACCTTTAAACGTCAGATTGTAGCCGGATTGAATTATTCCGTCACCGGATTTCCTTATTGGACAACCGATATCGGAGGCTTCTTCCGTCCGGGGCGTTCGCAATATACCGATGAAAAGTATCAGGAACTGTTGACCCGTTGGTTTCAATGGGGAGTGTTCAATCCTGTTTTCCGCATACACGGCTACATGACCGAAACCGAACCATGGAAATACGGGCAAAAGGTGGAGGATAACATGCGCAAAGCATTGGATCTGCGCTATAGCCTGATGCCGTACATTTATTCCGAAGCATGGCAAATTACCAAAAATGGTTCCACGCTGATGCGCCCGCTGGTGATGGATTTTTGTAACGATGCTTCCGCTTTGCAGTATCCGTACGAATACATGTTTGGACAATCGTTGCTGGTAGCGCCTGTTACCGAAGCCGGAGCCAAAGAGTGGAAGACCTATCTTCCGCAGGCTGCCGCATGGTACGATTTCCGGACAGGAGAGAAACTGGCAGGAGGCAAGGAAACGGTCAGTCCGGTTAGTCTGGATATGATTCCGGTTTACGTGAAAGCCGGTACTATTTTACCCATCGGTCCCAAAGTGCAGTATGCATCCGAGAAAAAGTGGGATGATCTCGAAATACGGGTATATCCGGGAGCAAACGGCAGTTTTACCTTGTACGAAGATGAAAACGATAACTACAACTACGAAAAAGGAGCGTTTTCAACTATTCGGTTTACCTGGAACGACAAAACCGGAACGTTGACCGTCGAAAGTCGCAAAGGCTCTTATCCGGGAATGATAGTAAACCGTCGTTTTCGCATTGTTTTGGTGAACGGCAGTCAAAAAAGTACTAAGATTTTGAATTATTCAGGAAAGCAGATACAATTGAAGATACAGTAGTAATTTGAAAGAGGGAACGTTATTTCCCTTCATTGAATTTTGAAGCTATAATATGCAGGATCGTATCGCGGTACGAATTGTCCTGATTGATAATAACAGCGATGATGCCCTCCGGTTTAAAGAGGGTGTTATCGCTTTTGTCTTATAATTCAAACAATTGCTGCACTATTTCGTCATTGGCATTGTCGCGATAGCGGGCCACAAAGTCTTTGGGCGACATGTTGAAATAGCTCTTAAACGATTTTGAAAAATAGGAAGGTTCAGAGAAGCCCACCTCGTAGGCGACCTCAGAGATGGATATTTTTCCCTGAATAAGCATCAGTCCGGCTTTTTTCATGCGCACCGACTTTATCAGGTCGTTGGGAGAACTTCCGAACAGCTCCTTGGTGCGCCGGTACAGGTGAACGCGGCTCAAAGCGACTGCATGACTTAGTTCTTCTACACCGAAACCCGCATCGGAAATGTGACTCGAAATAGCATCCATCACTTTCTTCTTCAATTTGTCGTTTCCTGAATCGACCGATTTAGCAGGTTCAACCTGCTGCGTTTGTATTACGTTCAGGTAGTTTTCTTTGATACGAAGCATTTCGCCGATAACGGTACGTAATCGTTTTTTGCTTCGCTGGCGTATTTGATAAGTGCGGTATTGGCTGTATACGAGCGAAAGGAGGATGATAAAATAACACAGTTTGCTCCACCACGACCAATACCAGGGCGAGGTGATGATAACTTCGATAGAAGCTTCGGTGGCTTGCAGGTTTTTGCCTTCAATGATACTTTGCACGCGGAGCGTATAGTGACCCGGAGGCAGCTGGTTGTACACCGCCAGCGGATTGTCGGCAGTGGTGGAGTGCCACACGGATTCGTAACCTTTTAACTGATACACGTAGCGAAGTTGAGAGGACGCTGCATAGTTGGAGGTGGTAAAGCGAATGGAAAAGGAGTTCTGATTATAGGGAAGGGTGATGCGGGTTGCATATCCTATTGCCGCATCCAGAAAATTGTGCCCGGCATTGAAGTCGTAGGTTATCGATTTTCCGTTTACATTGAGCGAACTGAAGTGTATCGGATTCCATTCTGTTTTGCTGTTGATGATTGAAACCGGATTGAAGGTGATAATTCCGTTATCGCCTCCGAAAGCGATTGTTCCGTTGCCGTAGCAATATACGGCGTTGCTGTGAAAATCTCCTATTTTTCGGATATCGTATGAAGCGAACAGGCGCATACTGCCACTTTTGGGGTCAAACCGTACGATTCCCTTGTTAGTGCTCATCCAGATAGCATTGTCGTTGCCCGCAGCCAGTGCCAACACTGAAATGGCTTTGTTATCGGAGTCTAACGAATAGTGCCGGCATGAATTGTTTTTGTCATTGTACACAAACAGACCGTTGTTTGTGCCGATATATATTAATCCTTTGCTTTCAAGAAAGGCGCGTACCGAACTGTTGTCGATTGCCTCCAGTCTGAATTTGTACAGCCGATTTGTATTCGGATCGTAGCAGTCGCAGTTGGAGCTTCCTATCCATAAACGCCCTTTAGAATCGAGCTTCAGGGCAAACACCCAGGGACTGGCAATTGCGATGTGGCTCATTTCACCCGAATAAAGGTCGATGCGGTTAAGCCCCGTGCCGATGTTGGCGATGTACAACACGTTGCGTGCCGGGTCGCATTCCAGATAGCAGCTGTTTTTGTTGATAATGTCTTTTGTGTCGGGAATCTTTTTTACGGTTCCGCGATCATAGCAATAGAGCCCGCTTCCGTAGGTAGCTATCCATATTCTCCCTGTAGGGTCGGTAACCATATGTTGTATGGCATTGTTGCAGAAAGAGGGCAGGGGTAGTTGCTGCAGATTATCGTAGTTTTTGCCGTAGAAAACGCCATTGCCGTCGGTGCTGACCATGATGTTTCCGTTGTCGGCATGGTTAAAAGAGGTGACTGCAGATTGAATAGGAATGGCGGATGCGCCCGTAATTTGCTGAAAATTGAAATTGCCCGATGCCGATGGCACTACCAGCATGCCTTTTTGATAGATGCCGATGTAAAGATTTCCCCAGCGATCTTCAATCATACTGTGAATTTTGCAATATGCCAGATCGAGCGGCGTATCTTGTATTTTGTAGTCGGTAATGGCATTTTTGGCAAGCTCTATTTTGCCAATGCCATTGTTTTCGCATCCAACCAGCAGAGTGCCGTCCCTGCGTTGTATCAGGCATTGAGCACTCGTGAATTTAGTGGGTTGCGATGTTAATCTTCTCAATTGACGTTTGCCTTCGTCGAAGACCAAAACCCCATTCCACTTATCGCATATCAGGAGTGTATGAGTCACCTTGTCTTCGAGGAAATCGGTGATTTCCATGTCGGACGATTGAATGCCGAATCCTTTAGAGTTAATTGGTAACGGACGAAAACTCTTCAGGTCAATCACCTCCAGATTGGAGCCAACGACCCAGAGACGCGATTTGGAATCGACGTAGATGCGCCTTGGCACGATGTTTTTCAGAGCTTGCCGGAGAGCGGAGGTGGCTTTCTCTGCCACTTTATGGGTCCGTATGTCGATAATGTAGAAACCGTCTATTCCGCTGCCGAGCAGTAGTTGCTTGCCGCCGGGCAAAAGTATGATGTCAGAAATAGTGATTGCTTTCCCTTTCCGGGAGGTATTATCATCTTCGTCTTTCTCCAAACGAATGTGCTCAAAGGACTCTTTTTCGGGATGAAACAGCTGTAAGCCGCGAGTGGTTCCAACCCAATATTGACCCAGCGGATCGGTGGTGAGACGGTAGACGCTGTTGCTTCGCAATCTGTTTTGGCCTCTTGCTTCATAAAAGGCAGTTAAGCCGAATCCGTCAAAACGGGCTAATCCTCCATAATTGCAGATCCATATATTGCCTTTGCTATCCTGATTCATGAAGATGAACTGACTGCCCGGGAGACCATCAGCGGAAGTAAACAGTCTTGCTCCCTGTGCCTGTACTTTGGTCAGCACACAGAATAAGAGCAGGGGTAGCAAAAGCTTGTATTTCATCCGTACAAAATTGTTTTTTTAGGTCAGTTGGAATTGAGCTTGCGAATTGAAGCGAAGCGTAAATCAAAGTATTTAAATCAGCGAAGCTAACTCGCATGATGTTGTTCATTCGTGTTTGGTTTCTCAATAAAATGCTCGTTTCATAGTGATCAAAAATTGGACTATTATTCTTGATGCTACGATAACGTGGATGTGATTAAACAGAAAGAAGAAGCCATCCGACTCGTATTTGAGGCTTTCAAAGGTACGGATATATTGGAATAATTCAAGGCGATGAGCTACTGTTTTTAAGTGTTGCTTAATACTGAAAATGTGCAATAAATGCGTGTTAATGGCCTGAAATTTAAGAAGTGTAACAAATTCACCACTTTTCTGTAACATAAGTACAAGTGGGCGTAGCAACTAAAATGTACTTTTGTGACGGAAAACATAGATAGGAAAACGGGAAAACTGTCCGGTTTATGTTTTTGGATAGTGCAAACAATCAAAAGTCAGATATCGATTATTAACTCAAATCTAAAAACGTCATGAAGTGTATTTTCTCTCTGCTATGCTTTGTCATGGTGTCGGTGATGAGTTTCCAAGCTCAAACCGTCCAAAAAACCGACTGGGGTGCAAAAACAGTCATCAATTCTACCGAAGTTGAAGTCCGGTTCTATTCTCCCTCCATCGTGCGAATACAGAAATGGCCTGCCGGAAGCGATTTCAACAAGCAAAGCCTTTCGGTGACGAAAACCCCTGAAAAAACAAAATTTTCCGTAGCGCAACAGGGTGATCGGCTTTTGCTGAAAAGTAGCAAAATGCTCGTGACGCTGAATCTGAAAGACGGAGCCGTGTCGTTTCAGGATGTCCGAGGCAATGCATTGCTGAATGAGAAGGCTCAGGGCGCATCGTTCACGCCTTTCAACGATGCCGGAAGCAGTACATATAGCGTGGGGCAGGAATTTACACTCGATAAAGACGAAGCAATCTATGGCCTGGGTCAGCAGCAGAGTGGTAAAATGTCGCAACGCAATGTGACGCTCCACATGGTGCAGGGCAATACGGACGATTATGTGCCGTTTTTTGTCTCAATCAAAGGATACGGTCTCTTCTGGGATAACTATTCTCCCACCATTTTTGAAGATAAGCCTGAAACTACACTCTTTAAGTCGGATGTAGGCGATGGCATCGACTACTATTTTATGGTTGGCGGAAGTCTCGACGGATCGGTGGCCTGCATGCGCGAACTGACAGGTCAGGCTCCTATGTTTCCATTGTGGACGTATGGTTTTTGGCAGAGCAAAGAACGATATAAAAGTCAAAACGAACTGGTGGGTGTTGTGAAAAAGTACAGAGGGCTTGGAGTGCCGCTCGATGGTATTATTCAGGACTGGCAATACTGGGGCAATAACTACCTGTGGAATGCCATGGAGTTTTTGAATACGGAATTCCCCGAACCGAAAAAGATGGTAGACGACATCCACAACATGAATGCACATCTTATTATTTCGATCTGGTCGTCGTTTGGCCCGCAAACAAAGCAGTTCCGCGAAATGGAGCCCAAGGGGATGCTATTAAACTTCGGTACCTGGCCACAGTCAGGTTTGGAAGCATGGCCGCCCATCCGCGAATATCCGTCGGGCGTACAACCCTACGATCCGTTTAATCCGGAAGCCCGCGATATTTACTGGAAATACCTCAATAAAGGACTGTTCTCTCTTGGTATCGACGGTTGGTGGATGGACTCTACCGAACCAGACCATTTGGATTTCAAACCATCCGATTTCGATCTGAAAACCTATCTCGGCTCTTTCCGCAAAGTGCGCAACGCGTTTCCGCTGATGGCGGTAGGCGGGGTTTCCGAACATCAGCGTGGTGTAAGTTCCGACAAACGTGTATTTATTCTTACCCGTTCTGCTTTTGCCGGGCAACAACGCTATGGAGCAAATACCTGGTCGGGCGATGTAAACTCATCCTGGCAATCGCTGCGAAACCAGATTCCTGCCGGTCTGAATTTCTCATTGAGCGGTATCCCTTATTGGAACACTGATATTGGCGGATTTTTTGCCGGTAGCTACAACCGGGGATGGAACGATGGAAGCGGTGCTAAAAATCCGCTGTATCAGGAGTTGTATGTAAGATGGCTTCAGTTTGGCACATTCACTCCAATGATGCGTTCGCACGGAACAGATGTTCCAAGAGAAATATACAATTTCGGTAAGAAAGGTGAACCGATTTTCGATGCAATAGAAAAATCAATCAACCTGCGTTATGCTATGCTGCCATACATTTATTCTACAGCATGGACTGTAACCAAGACTCAATCAACGATTATGCGTGCATTGGCAATGGATTTCGATGATAAGAATGTAAGGGATCTGAAAAACGAGTATATGTTTGGAAAATCGTTCTTGGCTGCACCGGTCGTACATGCTCAATATACACCCGAAACGATAGTGAAAACTGACGAAAACTCGGGTTGGAATAAAGGTGATAAGAAAGATAACAAAGCCGTTGCTGTTGACTTTACCCAGCCGAAATCGACAAAGGCATACTTACCAGCAGGAACAATCTGGTTTGATTTCTGGACGAATACAAAATATAACGGAGGACAAGAAATTACGCTGGCCACCACTATAGATAAAATCCCATTGTTCGTCAAAGCCGGAAGCATCATTCCTTTTGGGCCTAAAGTGCAGTTTGCAACAGAGAAAAAATGGGATGACCTTGAAATCCGCGTTTATGAAGGAGCAAACGGCGAGTTCTCTTTGTACGAAGATGAAAACGATAACTACAATTACGAAAAAGGAATTTATTCTACCATTACCTTCAAATGGGATGATAAATCGAAAACCCTGACTATTGCCGATCGCAAAGGAACATTTCCCGGCATGCTTGCCGAACGGAAATTCCACGTAGTGAAAATTGCTGCTAATGGCAATAAGATAGAAAAAGAGGTGGTCTACATGGGTAAAAAAGTGACGGTTAAATAGTAGACATTATATCGATTAAGTGTCTATAAATCTCAATTACAGACCTCTCCTCTCGCGACGACTTCGTGTCGGAGTCAGATATTTATCGTCTGACCCAACCTCCTCCCCCAAGGGGAAGAGGAGCAAGACAGTGAAATGTTTAGAATTCAATTCATTTTGCAGATTTTCCCCTCTCTTCGGGAGAGGGGCTAGGGGAGAGGCCAAATGCGAAAATTAAGAAATGAACTAATAGGGATAATATCTATACTTAGACCCCATAATTATATGAATAAGGAATTGAAAGTTTCGGTACTCTTGTTGGCATTGGCTTCCTGCTTCTCGATCAATGCTCACAATCCGATTATACAAACCAAACATACGGCCGATCCTGCGCCG
>JAUZOL010000106.1 GCA_030706455.1 Bacteroidota bacterium | reverse complement strand
GACCACCTGTTTGACCCGCGCCAGCCATGTTGCTTTAATCTTGTAAGAGATGGTGTCTTCCACGTAACTGTCCCATGCGCATGGAATTCGGACAGCGTTGAATCCCGCAGCTTTTACTCCGTCAATTAATTGTTGCGTGGTTAGCGGATTTCCCCAGCCGGTTTCGTTGCCGGGCACTTCAAGTGTGTTGCCAAGATTCCAGCCAACTGATATGTTGTGAGCCAGTGTTTTGGCATCGGAAGTCATGCCAACGGAACTCGCTGCAATCGGAGAACTATAGTCAGGAATGGACGGAAGTGCGGATTGGACGACCTTGACTGAGACTGTGTCGTTGTTGTTTAAGGTAAATATGATTTTTGCATTGCGGGCTGCGAACGAATTGTTGCCCGTGACGTTGATGGTTACGTCGGTTTCTTTACTTGTAGCTGAACTGACGGATAGAGTGCACCACGACTGATCGGAGGTGGCATTCCATTTGGTTCCGGTCATTTTTACTGTTACAGAACTTGTTTGTGCGGAGTAGTTTAGGGCAAGAGATGAGGTCGAAACCGCAATGGTTTGTTTTGATGGGGATGGGTCACTCCCTTTGCAGGATGTTAAAAACGCAAAAAGTACCAGCGCCACGTAAATTGTTTTCTTCATGGAAAGTTGATTATTGATGATTGTTAGGTTAATCCGGAGAAACAGAACAAAGACGGCGTACTCGTTATAATTGAGATAACCTTCTTGCTCAATGCGTTTTCTGGTCATGAACTGACGTTGGGGTCTTACAAACGGCTGCCCCTTCCTGTTTAATCATTCAAAGATAATTAAAAAAGAAAGCTGGTACTGATACTTTTTTTGCAATTGTTAATGCTTTGTTGCTCGTATTTGCGTGTTTTGCAGTCGGGTAAGTGTTTGTGGTTTGTGTGTTTGGTACAGTGGAGCTTGAAGCAATCCTGTTCCGTTGGATTGCAAATCAGGAGGACGGACGAAGCAAAAAAGTTGCATTGCCTTCCGGGCCGGAAACCGGAAGGTTTCTTTTGTAGCATGAAGCCTTCGTCCGACAGGATCATTTCACCTTTTCGATGCATCATCGCATCGTCGGAAAGAACAATCGCAGCAAACCGGTGCATCATCGCACCCGAATCGTTAAAAGCCGCAGCGCAATCGTTAATTATTTTATCCAATCGGTGCACCATCGCAGTGAATTTGTTAAATGTTCCATCAAATTACTGCGTGAACGTACCAATTTGGTGCGCCACCGCACTGTGGTAATCAAACAATGCACCAATTTAAAGAATATATCCTTTTAATATGTTAATTATTTGTTGTACGTTTGTAGCAGAAATATCATGGAACAGAAATAATCTTTCGACCACTCGTGATAAAAAATCCGTTGAATAAATTAGATGTTTAAGTAAATCAACAGATTGGATATGTGCGACAATAAGAATTTGAAGCAGAAATATATTTTTTTTGAACATCAACATATTAGCTAATCAACAGGTTGACATAAATGTAAAATAAGTGCGACGCTGTCGCACATACACAGATGTTAGCAAACATGTTAAGGGTGACACTGCAACTTAAATAATCCAACGATAAGATTTTAAAATGTATAAAACAGAAACTCCTTCAAATATTAATGCAATTATCAAAGATAGTTTTGATAAGAACAACTACAAAATACGTTTAAATGCGGTAGAGGAGTTAGGCAAATGGAAATGTTCAAAATCAATCAATAGATTATTGGATTTGATGAAGCATGATAAGATTTACAGTATTAAACAAAATGCTTTTCTCAAACTTCAACATTTGGGTGAGCCTGTTAAATTACCAAAGAAAAAGAAAGGTCATCTCATTAAGGATATTAACAAAAAGATATTAAAGGTTTATAATAGTTTTCAATCAGCAAGCTACTCTCTAACGGATTTTAAAATTAAATTTAAAGAGCAGTATCCTGAGGCGTATGATGTTTATTTGTATGAAAAAAATGTACAGTTTGACAACTGGATTGCATCAATAGTAAAGCATTCACCAATGAAAAGACTAAAAAATAAATACATAGTTCAAATTCAGTTTAAGACAACTGGTGAAAAAAAGGAAATCTATAGAGATAGCATTGGTTATAAAGGTTCTATCGAAAAATCTGACAGTATAGTTATTTGTAATAATGAAATATTAATAACAGCAGATAGAAGTGCAATTATAAGTCCGAAAAACATATTGGATAATGAATCAAATACTATAAATACGCAGATTACTAAAGGACTATTATTCTATTATTTATACTTTAAAAAATATGTAGAAATCCTATCTATAGTTATAAAAAGGGAGAAAAACACAACTCTTGAAGAATTTCAGCTTCCCAATTCAAATACAAGAATAAACCAAGTTTTAGATACATCATTTCTCATTCGTAGTGATATTGAATTTGATATATCACAGTTAAAAGTATTATTTGAAAATAATGAAAAATCAATTGCACTGTATAACGCTATTTCATATTTGCTAAAAGCAAATATTACTGTTGAAACTAGTGGTAAATTTGAAAAACTATGGAAAGCATTCAATTCAATATATAGGTATTTTGGAAATGGCAAAAATGAGAATGATTGCCATCGAATAATTAGAAAGCACATAATTTATAATAGCACATTGTTTGGGTTAAGTAAGGCGAATGTAAACAGATTTGATTCGACTAGTTTAAGAAAATTGCGTTTGCGTGATTTAATTTTAAATGATTATGCTACAAAGAATTTAACAGTTTCTTTTCTGTCCTTTATATTTAGATATTCAGACCATAGAGTTTGCCAATTATTACGAGAAACTTTGGTTTATAGAGAAGAATATATAAAAGATATACTTTCAATTGAAGGCGTAGAATCCAAGTTCAACAAATTATCTAATATAACCTTTCTTTACAGTGATTATAAACGAAATCCTACTACAAATTACATTTATAACAAAGTCGTTGAATACCTTGATAATCACATTGCGCATAGGACAATATCAGATGTTGAATTGGTTGCGTTTATTTGCATTAAATATTCCTACTATGTTAGGAATAAAATATTTCATGCAGAAAAACATGATTTATCTTTTCGATTAATTGATAATAACTTGACAGAGGAATTAGATTGGTTAAATGTGAATCTTGAAACTTTGGTAATGGAATTAATAAAATCAAATAGTAATTGGATTCAAGAAATATAAAAAACACGTTTGCTAACACGCGGTCATAAAACATTGGGGTTTAAGTGGTATGCCAAGCGTATCGCTCGCTGGCAAGGTTTTTATCGGTTGATAGGTTCGTCTCCACGAACTCCCCAACGTTTCATACCGCCACCGTTATGGGCAATCCTAAAAAAAGACATAGACTATGGAACAATTGATAATTGATAAGCAAACTATGATAAAAAAGATCTACACAGACAGGTTAATTTGGGCTGGAACTTTTCTTGGTGGCCCATTAGTTGCCGGATATTTGATTGCTGAAAACTTTAAAGTTCTTAATGAGCCAGATAAAGTAAAGAAAACTTGGATTTTTGCAATCCTTGCAACAGTGATAATCTTTGGTGGTATATTTTTAATTCCTGACTTAGAAAAAATACCTAGACAATTAATTCCATTGATATATACAGCAATTGCTTACTTTATAGTTCAACATTACCAAGGAGAAAAAATAAAAACGTATATAAAAGATGGTGGACTCAGTTATAAATGGTGGAGAGCTTTATTAATTGGATTAATTGGGACAGTCATCACGATCCTTCCAATTTTTGGGATTGCCTACTTGAGTGATACTGCTAAAGAAGCCACAATCACTACAAAGACTTATGGCATTGTGAAGCATGAAATAGCTTTTGATAAAGATAATATACAAGAAAAAGATATTGATAAACTTGCCGATGGATTCATAAAAACAACTTTTTTTGACCAGTCTGTTACTAAGTATGTGTTTGTTAAACGGATTGATAAGAACTATGAGATTTCAATTTCTTGTAATAAATCTGTGACAGATAGTCCTGAAGCATTAAATCCTTTCATTCAATTGCATAAAGATATTCAGACAATGTATCCTGATAATAAAATAATTTTTAATCTTGTTGTTGATAATCTTGATAATATCGTAAAGAAAATAGAATAAAAAAGGGCAGCCCCCGCTCCCGCGCGATTCTTTCGCGTGGGCAAGTGAAACAAGCAAGACAAGGCATGGCCACACGATGCAATCGTCGGCAGCAGGGGATTTGATTAATCAATATAACAATGCAGTCGATAATGACTACGAAAAATGGACTATAAAAAATATCAGCAAACTTCAGACAATAAGAAATGCTAACAATAACCCGGCGACAGAGTGGTAAAAAATACTACGCCTAACACACGCCTATGTTCACAGGCTGGCTGACGTGCACTTAGTGGGTTTTGCGCCCGCATTCACTTTGTCGCTGTGCGACAGCGAATACGCCCGCAACCCACCCGTGCCCATAGCCTCGGTCGTTAGCAGCAAGGGTAAAAAACAATGACAATGAGTGCAATATTTCGATTTAGACCAGCAAACGAATTGACAATTGAGGAGCTAAAAACTGGTTATGCTTGGTTCTCAAGACCAACAGAATATAACGACAAGGAAGATTCCAATATAATTGCATTTGCAGAAGAAAATGAGAATGTGAAGGAATCCTTAAATAGAGTTTTTCGTAATTATTTGGAATTTGGAACAGAGCTTAGTTATTGTGGAATTTGTTGTTTTACAGAGACTCTTCCTAAACGGAAAGACTGGCGAAAATTCCCCAAAGGTCCAAAAGGAATAATAATCGAGTATGACAAAGAGAAAATCGAAAAGTATTTTATTGACAATTATGCACTTGGAGATTGCTTTAAGAAAGTTGAATATTTCCAAAATCAACTAATTATAGAATCTAGTAGCAGTGACCACTATGATATTTTATGGGAAGTTGAAGATGATGGGAATTTATATAAATCACTAAGAGGAGACATTGAACGAAGCGAAAAACTTATGGATGAATTCTTGCAAAGACTATTTACGAGGATTAACTACAAACACGACAAACAGAATGAGTTGCGAATAATACTAGGAAGTCGGCACTTTGCCGATAGAACTTCAGAAATAAAGGGTTACAAAATTCCAATTCCTTTATCAACAATTATTAGCATATACGTGAGTTCAGACACACCTGAGAATTTTATTGAGGAACTGAAAAAAATAATACCAGCTGAAATTGCTATTAATCAGATACAACCAAACCCTGTGCACCGTAGCGTGTAAAGCAAATTCGAGTTCGGCGTATGGCTCCTGCCTACGTCGCACCTGAAAGCAAGGCTCCTGCCTTGCAAAAGAATAGAAGAGCGATGGCATAATAAGCTGTCGCTTTTTTAATTACTGAAAATGACTAGTCCTAATATAGCGTTACAGTTTTTGTTTTCTTTCCCAGAGAGAAAGTGCTTCATTTTCTTTACGGATCATTTCGGCCCGTTCTTCAGGTGAGTGGTCGTCTTGACCGCAAAGGTGTAAAATGCCATGAATCATTACCCGATGCAGCTCGTTTTCGAAAGTGACATCAAATTCTTTTGCATTGTCTGCTACCGTGTCGAGGCTGATGAAAATATCACCGTTGATTTTGTCTCCTTCGTTGTCGTCAAAAGTGATAATGTCAGTGTAATAATCGTGTTGCAGGTATTGGCGGTTTACTTCCAGAATCTTTTCGTCGTCGCAAAAAATGTAGGAAATTTCGCCGGTTGTTTTGCCGTGAAGCTGCGCAACTTCTTTAATCCAGGCAGATATTAAACGCTTGCGAAGTTTGGGCTGAGGTATATTTTCGGAGTAATAATGGATCATAATGAATTGAATAAGAGGTGATTTATTTTGTTTTTATGCTTTTCCCTTCTAAGTAAGGCGTGAAGTGTTCGCCGTCTTTTGAGAACTCAAAGCTAACGTTTACTGTTTTGTCGTCCATCTGCGTATAAGTCAGGCGGAAAACCGGCATGTTTTGCGTTTTTTCGCTGATGAGAACAATCTTTTTCTCACCAATAGTTACCATGTAGTGGATAGTGTGACCTTCGTTATCGAAGTAAATGGCTTTTAGAGGTTGTCCTTCTGCATCGTTGTAGATGGTCATGATATCGTCGTGCCTGAAAGCTGGTTTGTTGGCTGTGGCCGGAAATGTGGCATAAGATTTCCGGGTCAAAATGTTGGCATTCAGTTGAGATTCAAAAGAAAAGCCGCCGGCACCTTCTCCGGGTTGTCCGCTGCCTTCACCTTTCCACTCACCCAAAAGCCATTGCCATTGCTGCCATTTCTGATTGTTTTGCGCTGACACTGACGTTATGGAGAGTAAAATCAGGAATAAAAAGCCGGTTAAAAAATGGGTAGTTTTCATGCTTCAGTTGTGTTTCAAATAATTTGATGCAAAAGTAAGAAATATTGGCCGCTTTGGACTGGTTGGCGTTTCAGAGTTAAGGCTCGTAAATCATCTTTTTGGTCATGCCGCCGTCAATGGTGAGGTTAGTACCATTGATGAAATTATTGGCAGGGTTGGTCAGAAACAGGCAGGCGCGGGCAATATCTTCGGGTTTGCCAACACGCTGCGAAAAGTGTTGCGTATGGTCGATGTCGCGCAATTGATCGTATTCCCGGGTTTCAATCCAGCCCGGACTAATGCAATTTACCTGAATATGATCGGGGGCGAACGAAGCCGCAAGCGCATGTGTCAGAGCAACAATTCCTCCTTTGGTGGCAGCGTAAGCCTCGCTGTTTGGTTCCGACATAAAAGCCCGTGTGGAGGCAATATTAACGATGCTGCCGCCTCCGTTGAGTCTCATTGTTTTGGCAGCTTCACGAGCACAAAGAAAAGTACTGCGGAGGTTGGTGTTGATTACGGTATCCCATTCTTCAACTGAAAGTTCATAAGGCGACTTCCAGCATCCAATGCCAGTATTGTTGATGAGGATGTCTATCCTGCCGAACTGATCAACAGTACGTTTTATCAGTAGTTCAATATCCGTAGGATTCGCTACATTCGTATGGATAAAAACAGCTTTGAAGCCGTTGGTGTTTATACGGTCAACGGTTTCCTTTCCGAGTTGCGCGTTAATATCAGCCGCTATCACCGTGGCGCCTTCATTGGCATAGGTTTCGGCCAGGCATTTGCCGATGCCCTGTGCTGCTCCGGTTACAATTACTATTTTTCCTTCGAATTGCATCAGTTTGTTGTTTTAAGTTGCTTTGCAAAAATAAGCAATTGTGGGAGAAACCTGGCTAGAAAATGTACGGTATAAAACGTTTCGTGCGTTTCATATAGTCGCGGTATTTTTCTCCGAAAAAAGAGAGGCATTCTTTCTCGTCGAAAACGGAAGTGAAAAAGAGAAATATGGATGCTACCAATGAGGCTAAAAGTGCATCGGTAACAGGATTCTTAAGGAAAATTCCCCATGTTAATAATAGTAGTGAGCAGTACATTGGATGCCGGATGTATTTGTAAATGCCGGTATCCACCACTTCTGTGGTTTCTTCGAATTTATAATAAGAATCGCCTTGTCTGCATTTTTGTGATTTGCCTTTCATTTTGAGTTCTATAAACCCTGCTGCAAGAGGGTAGATCGCTCCGAAAAGCAGTAGCCACGAGATGATCTGTAAAGTTTCGAATGGGTTGATAAACCAGTATGGATAATTGATTGACAGCAGGAAAGCCATACTTTCCCATGCAAAAAAACGGTAAAATCCGTGACTTCGTAATTTGAAAAGGCTTCGCCGTGATATGGCCAAAACAGGAAGGCTCAGCAGAACGAAAACGACAAAATTCTCCATGTGTATGTAGATTAGGTAGAGCGTTTTATAAACCTATTTTTATGAGTATCTGATATTTTGCCTCATGGCTTGAAAAGCCTCATTTTCATAACCGCAGGTCTGTGACCTGCGTGTGAGCATAGCTTTCACTTACACGACCTGAAAGGTCGGACTATACTAAGAGGAATGCCTTTGACTACGTCGATTTTAGCTGCGCTGATTTTTAATTCAATTCAGGCGATATGAAACTAAATTAGGTGACATATCAGATAATCATGTTATTTTTTTGAAACGGGGAATCCAGCGTGGTACTTTTTGCTTGTATTGTCGGTATTCCTCGCCGAATTTCCTTTCCAGATTGGGCTCTTCGTACATCAGGAAATATATATCGTTGATCAGAAAAAATGCGATTGCCCAGATGAGGATGGAGTAGGAGAGGATGACAACAGCTTCCCCGATGAGGGTAACGACCATTCCCGTGATCATTGGATTGCGTAGAAGGGCATAAGGTCCGGTGGTGATGAGTTTGCGGGTGGGAAACCATGGTGCAAACGTGCCGTTTCCCCAGCGGATAAAAGCAATGATGGCTCCGCTCATCAGGCTTAGTCCGGTAAAGAGAATAATTCCGCCTGTCAGCATGCAAAACATGTTTCGTATAACCCAATGTTGCTCAATCAGGAGTGGTACAATGATTAGTACGGTGATTGGCAAAATGAAAGAGATAATGTGTTTGCAAACGGTTTTCATTGTTGTCCGGTCATGATTTGTTGAAATCAATTACAGAGCTGATTGTAAGTGTCTACAAGTTTCAGGAAATTCTTAAATTGCTTCAAGTCGGGATATTTAGCCACTTCAGCCTCAAATGCCGGACAGTCGCCAAATAAGGTGGACCAAAGTTCTGGTAAATTATTTTTATCGATTTTGATAAGAGGAGCATCGTTTTTCTCAACGAAATAGCTGGAATACCAGATGCTGGTAATATTCGTTTGTCTGGTTGTCTCAGTTTCAGGACTTATTTGAAGCCCTTGCTTTGGTGCAATTTCAAAATCAATTCCGGTAGTTTTGGTAGTTTCGGTTGTAGTCCCGACAGAGCGACAGATACTGCTCCGGTTGAAAAACACATTGATTTTGCCTTTTATGAAGGCACATACATAGATTGGAACACCTTTTTTTGCAGATGCACGGACTTCGTAGTAGCTAAAACCACCTCCATAAGGATAAACCCCAAAGCCCGTAATTTCATCGGGATTGTATGACGCTTTTTCTCCGTTATATCCTGTGAAACGGATTCGCCCATATTGATTTTCAATGTATTTGGTTATCCGTATTTTCCCGGGGATGGTATCACCTGCTTTGGTGATGATGAATCCGTCAGAGGCTAAGAACATATCCACTTCCATTGCTTTGGGTAGTTGTCCAAGTGCTGTGGTTGCAATGGTTGCCATCAGAAAGAAAGCGACTATTGACCGTTGGATGAAGAAGCGGAGGTTCGTGTCCCGTTTCAAAAAGCTGTTGTATAAAACAGCATTCGACAAGGTTGCCATAGGTCAGGGATTAGATGGTTTGTTGTACCGTATTTTTACAGTCTTGCTTTGAACAATTCAACACAACAAATTTAATCCGATATTCCTATTTTGGTTCTTTACCGATCTTCTTTAACAGTGTGATTTCGTCGTCTTTTCCAAATACCAGCAGTCGGTCGCCCAGGTTGATCATATCATCGGCTTTCGGATTTACCTGAAGGTCGCTATCGGCCGAATAGCAGCCGATTACTATTAAATTGGTGCGTTGAGGAATGTTGGCTTCGCGGTAGGTTTTGCCAATCAGATCGCTGCCGTTACGGATTTCCACCAAACGAAATTTATAGTCGCGCAACTCTTCTTTTCCGTCAGTCAGTTCCACAAAACTGAAAAAGTCGGTAGTGGAGGTGGCTAAAGAGACAATGCGGTCGGAAGCCAGGTCGATCTGGGAAATGATGAAGTCTGTGCCTGCTTTTCTGAATTTTGCGGCCGAACTGGCATCTTCCACACGGGTGATTACCTTGATGTCTTTGTTAAGGTCTTTTGCGCTGAGCGTTACAAATAGGTTCTCCGCGTCGGAGGCTAATACTGCAATCAAAATTTTGGCACGTTCGATCCCTGCCTGAATAAGAATTTCGTCGTTGGTGGCGTCGCCAATAATGTGCACCAGATTTTTGTCGTAAAAGTCTTTGAGCTTTTCGTTTCGTTCGGGGTTGCTCTCAATCAGGACTACCTTTTTGCCTGTACGCAACAAATCTTCCATAACACGTTTGCCGGTTTTGCCGTAACCACAAACGATGTAGTGGTTTTTCATGTTTTCAAGTGCAGTATTCATTCGTTTGATTTTTAATAGTTTTGCTAATTCACCTTCCAGAAGGAAAGAAGATAGTTTGCCAATGGCATAAAAACCGGCAGTAAAACCTGCGATTATCAGCAGGATGGTAAAAACCCGTCCCTCTGCCGATAGCGGTTGTGGCTCTCCGTATCCGATGGTAGCAAAGGTGATTACCACCATGTATAGCGCATTCAATGGTGTATACCCTTCAATGAAGATATAGCCCAGAATGCCGACAATCAGTATGAGAATGAGTGCGGATATCGGAACCAGAAATTGCCTCCAGATTTGTGATCGTATGTTTCGGTTCATGTTAAATCGGTTATCTGATACATGGAACTTGTATTTTTCAGTCTTCGGTCGAATGGTCTTTAAATAATCGTTGAAATCCGGTGTAAGGAA
This sequence comes from Bacteroidota bacterium, assembly GCA_030706455.1. GTDB lineage: Bacteria > Bacteroidota > Bacteroidia > Bacteroidales > Paludibacteraceae > Microbacter. The sequence continues at coordinate 648 of JAUZOL010000106.1, read as the reverse complement.
GAAGCTGCTTTACATCGAAACGGATCAGTTTTTCCCTCACCAAAGGAAATGTACTCAGAATTTGCAGACACTCTTCTTTTGATTGAGTTTCCAGAATTAAAATAGCATCATGCTCTTCCGAAAAGTAAATTTTCCGTATTGTCCCTTCGGAATACAAGGCATAGACGTGACGTGCTTCTGCTTCAAGAATCAATTGCTTGTTTGTCCAGTCAGCTCCGGCTATCTCTTGTTCGGTGGCTAAAAATTTCATGTCGGCTCTTATTCGATAAAGATGTTTCCCCGGAGGTACAATCGGGCTGTTCCTCCTATTTTACAACGCTCGCCGGCATATTCACACTGCAATTTGCCTCCTCTTGCGGAGAGTTGCATGGCCGTCATTCTGCCCTTATTGAGTTTTTCTCTCCAAATCGGAATCAGCGACGTATGAGCTGACCCGGTTACCGGATCTTCGTCGATGCCTGATTGAGGGGCAAAGAAGCGAGAAACGAAATCGACCTGATTGCCTGGTGCCGTCATGATAACTCCGCGACACGGCAGCTGCGCTATTTCAGCCAGAACGGGACGCATTGCGCGGATTTGTTCCTCTGAATCGAAAAGAGCAATGATGTCGGTCTTTCCTTTCCATGTCTTTTGCGGGATCATTCCGGT
>JAUZOL010000105.1 GCA_030706455.1 Bacteroidota bacterium | reverse complement strand
TAATCAGTTGAATGATTCTCATTTGCGACTGATGGCAGAGTTTGATAATTACAGAAAGCGGACTTTGCGCGAAAAATCTGAACTGATAAAATCGGCAGGTGAATCGGTTTTGGTAAACCTGTTGCCATTGGCAGATGATTTTGAAAGAGGCTTGCAGGCTTCGAAAGGTAGTGCAGATGTGGATGCTGTTCGACAGGGAATGGAGCTTATTTATTCTAAGTTGGTGGCATTTCTCACTCAAAACGGAGTAAAGGCTATTGAGACAGAAAATAGTGTTTTCGATACCGAATTTCATGAAGCAATTACAACCATTCCGGCTCCATCGGAGGAATTAAAAGGAAAGGTTGTTGATTGCGTTCAAAAAGGTTACGTGTTGAATGATAAAGTGATACGTTTTGCAAAAGTGGTTGTCGGAGAATAACCGGATTGCTCATTCAAAAATCAATAGTTCGGAGATTCAACATTTGAAAAATTCAACAGGTATTCCGGAGTGGAGTCAAGTGGCGATTTTTTAATTGTAAATCGTAATTGAATAAATTGTAAATTAAAAATAACGATGTCGAAAAGAGACTATTACGAGGTGCTTGGTGTTGCCAAAAACGCTTCGGATGACGAAATAAAAAAAGCCTATCGTAAAAAGGCAATTCAGTTTCACCCGGATAAGAACCCGGGAAATAAAGAAGCTGAAGAAAAATTTAAAGAGGCTGCTGAAGCTTATGAAGTATTGAGTGATGCACAAAAACGTCAGCGTTACGATCAGTTCGGTCATGCCGGCATGGGTGGTGCTGCAGGTGGTGGTACACAATGGAGTGGAAATATGGACGATATTTTCTCTCATTTCGGCGATATTTTCGGTGGTCATTTCGGCGGCTTTGGTGGTTTCGGTGGTTTTGGCGGCGGAGGTAACTCGCCCCGTTATAATAGGGGGGCAGATTTGAGAGTAAAAGTTCACCTGAATTTGCAGGAAATCGCCAATGGTGTTGAAAAGAAAATCAAGGTCAATAAATATGTTGCCTGTTCTCATTGCGGGGGAAGTGGTGCGGCAGATCCCAGCAGCGTGTCTACCTGTTCTACCTGTCATGGTTCCGGGCATGTGACCCGTGTACAGCAAACTATTCTCGGTGCGATGCAGACCCAATCGGTTTGTCCTTCCTGTAACGGTGATGGCAAAACGATAACTAAAAAATGCCCTCATTGTAACGGTGAAGGCATTGTGCGTCAGGATGAAGTGATTAGTATTAATATCCCGGCCGGTGTTGGCGAAGGCATGCAGCTATCGGTTAGTGGCAAAGGCAACGCTGCACGACGTGGTGGTGTTACGGGAGATCTTCTGGTCTTGATTGAAGAAGAACAACATCCGGAACTGATTCGTGATGAAAATGATCTTGTCTATAATCTTCTTTTGCCTGTGACTGTAGCTATTTTGGGTGGTACGGTAGAAGTGCCGACAGTAGACGGACGTGTTAAAGTGAAGGTGGATGCAGGTACTCAGCCGGGTAAGGTGCTGAGATTGCGGGGAAAAGGGTTACCCAATGTGAACCGTTACGGACATGGCGATTTATTGGTACACATCGGTGTATACATTCCGGAACATCTCACAAAAGATGAACAAAAGCTCATCGAAAAGCTGAATGAATCTCCCAATGTAAAGCCAAACGGATCTGCTTCAAAATCATTCTTCCAGAATTTCAGGAGAATGTTTGAATAAAGAGGGTAGGGTGTCTGATCTGATTTTTAATTTGTTATAGATTCAGTCACTTGTGTTTACATTGAATTTATGCTACCTTTGTTATTCTTCTATGTAAAAACAGAAACGAATGTTTGAATAAAACAGATAAAAGTTTCACAAACAGAATACTTATGAACGATTTTAGAAATTATGCAACCAAACATTTGGGAATGAATGGACTGGCATTGGACCAGTATTCCCGGATAACCGACAATTATATATCTCCTTCAATTTTGGAAGAACGTCAGTTGAATGTAACTCAGATGGATGTTTTTTCACGTTTGATGATGGATCGTATTATCTTTTTGGGAATGCCCATTGATGATTACGTGGCAAATGTGATCCAGGCTCAGTTGCTTTATCTCGATTCTGCTGATCCGGGAAAAGATATCGCAATCTATTTGAATAGCCCCGGCGGCTCAGTGTATGCAGGTTTGGGGATTTACGACACTATGCAATTTATCAGCAGTAAGGTGGCGACTATTTGCACCGGAATGGCAGCTTCGATGGCAGCTGTGTTGCTGGTTGCCGGTAGTCAGGGCAAACGTTCTGCACTGAAACACTCACGAATCATGATTCACCAACCAATGGGCGGGGCTCAGGGTCAGGCTTCAGATATAGAAATTACGGCTCGTGAGATTCAGAAGCTGAAAAAAGAATTATATACGATCATTGCAGATCATTCCGGGAATGAATATGAAAGAATCGAAAAGGATTCGGATCGCGACTACTGGATGACCGCTGCTGAAGCTAAAGAATACGGAATGGTGGATGAAGTACTGTTCCGTGAAAAGAAATAAGGATTAGTAATTTATGGCAAAAAAGAATACAACAGGTCGATGCTGCTCAATGTGCGGCAGATCGGAGTCGGAAGTGGGCGCTTTAATTACGGGTGTCGACGGCGCGATTTGTTCACAGTGCGTTGAAATGGCCTACGATATCGTTCAGGAATTTTCAAAAAAATCCGGAGCGGAGGATATCAAATTTAAAAATGGTGCACCTCCAAAACCCATGGAGATTAAGCAGTTCCTCGATCAATACGTTATTGGGCAGGATGAAGCCAAGAAGTTTTTGTCGGTAGCTGTTTACAATCACTATAAACGACTCACTCAACGTGATCATGGCGATGATGTTGAAATTGAAAAGTCTAACATCATTATGGTTGGCCCAACAGGTACTGGAAAAACGCTTTTGGCGCGTACCATTGCCCGTCAATTGCATGTTCCTTTTACCATTGTGGATGCAACGGTATTTACCGAAGCCGGATACGTTGGCGAAGATATAGAAAGCATTCTGACCCGTCTTTTACAGGTAGCTGATTATGATGTAAAGGCTGCCGAAAGAGGTATCGTCTTTATTGACGAAATTGATAAGATTGCCCGCAAAAGCGATAATCCTTCCATTACGAGGGATGTAAGCGGCGAAGGCGTGCAACAGGGCTTGCTCAAGTTGTTGGAAGGCTCAGTTGTGAATGTTCCGCCACAAGGTGGACGTAAGCATCCGGAGCAGCGGATGATTGCCGTAAACACGCAAAATATTCTCTTTATTTGCGGTGGTGCATTTGACGGGATTGAAAAAAAAATTGCGCAACGTTTGAATACACATGTGGTTGGCTATAGTGCTACAAAAGCATCACATGAAGTAGACAGAAGTAATTTCCTTCAATATATATCCCCGCAGGATTTAAAAGCTTTTGGTCTTATCCCTGAAATTATCGGACGTTTACCGGTTCTGACCTATCTTGATCCGCTTGAAAGAAAATCGTTACGGAGAATTCTTACAGAGCCTAAAAATTCTATTATAAAGCAGTATGTGAAGCTTTTTGGAATGGACGACGTTAAACTGACTTTTGAAGATGGAGCATTAGACTTTATTGTCGATAAGGCTATCGAATTTAAGTTGGGAGCCCGCGGTTTAAGATCCATTGCAGAAACCATAATGATGGATGCTATGTATGAAGTTCCATCAGGAAATCAAAAGGAACTGGTAATAACAGCTACTTTTGCTAAAGAAAAAATGGACAAATCGGGGAAAATATCAGCCTGATAAGGAGTAAACTGTCGTTTTAAACAGTTTTTCTTGATGAATGGTGTGGAATCGTATATTGATGATTACGATTTCATACCATTTTTTAATGTTTATGGTTGGTATTTTGTTTTATAAATTGCTTAAATACAGCCATATATACGGTTAAACAATATGGGGAAAAAACTTTTGTGGTTTTATGGGTTTTTTTTTCTCAAAATATTAGGGGGTTTGGGAAAGTTGTTTATAAATTTGTTCTATGAAACATACCTCCTTTAAAGGGGGTGTTTTATTGTTTGGAGAGTATGATCTGCTCTTGCATTGTTCTTATGAATGAATGCGTTTAAGGCAGAGAGTAATCCGAATTATGGGATAATCAATAGAGAACCCGTCAATTGTTATCCCGTAATAAGTATTAATAAAAAATCAGGTCAGGTTCAGCCTGTTGTGAAAAAATCAACGAGAGCCATAAATTTAGTCGTTTCAAAGAAGCTTTTATTATAGACTTACTTTATATTTACATACTAAATATTGACAAACTAACCTTGATCTAACTTTTATATGGCGAATAAGCATTCAGATCTGACAGAGCAATTAAAGAACTACTTCGGCTTTGATGTCTTCAAAGGCAATCAGGAGGCTATTATCCAGAATGTGCTGGATAAAAAAGATACCTTCGTTTTGATGCCTACCGGAGGCGGCAAATCCCTGTGTTATCAGTTGCCCGCTATAATGATGCCGGGAACGGCTATTATCATTTCTCCGCTTATTGCTTTGATGAAAAATCAGGTTGATGCCATGCGTAGCTTCAGTATGGAAGACGGTGTGGCTCACTTCCTGAATTCTTCGCTCAACAGAGCGGCCATAGATGAGGTTAAGAGCGATATTCTAAGTGGTAAGACTAAATTGCTTTATGTTGCCCCCGAATCGCTGACAAAAGAAGATAACGTGGAGTTTTTGAAACAGCTGAATATTTCATTTTATGCTGTAGATGAAGCTCATTGTATCTCAGAATGGGGACACGATTTCCGCCCGGAATACAGAAGAATCCGCCCTATTGTAAACGAGATAGGAAAAGCACCCATCATAGCGCTTACCGCCAGCGCGACCCCGAAAGTACAACACGACATTTTGAAGAATCTGTCGATGATAGATGCAACTGTCTTCAAATCGTCATTCAACCGTCCTAATCTTTATTACGAAATACGTCCCAAGACGAATGATATTGATAAGGAGATTATCAAATATATCAAGTCTCAGCCTAAAAAGTCAGGTATTATTTATTGCCTAAGTCGTAAAAAAGTAGAAGATCTTGCGGGGACGTTGCAGGTTAACGGTATTGCCGCATTGCCCTATCATGCAGGGATGGACGCTGCTACACGCGCCGAAAATCAGGATAAGTTCCTGATGGAAAATGCGCAGGTGATTGTAGCAACAATTGCTTTTGGTATGGGAATTGATAAATCTGATGTTAGATTTGTAATTCATTACGAAATACCGAAGAGCCTCGAAGGCTATTATCAGGAGACGGGGCGTGCCGGTCGTGACGGAGGAGAAGGTGTTTGTATCGCATTTTATTCTGCGAAGGATTTGCAGAAGATGGAAAAATTTATGCAGGGCAAGCCCATTGCAGAACAAGAGATAGGTAGACAATTATTATTTGAGACCGCGGCCTACGCGGAAACATCAGTTTGTAGAAGAAAAATTTTATTGCATTATTTTGGAGAAGTGTATATGGAGGAAAATTGTGGAAGTTGTGACAACTGTAGCCATCCGAAAAAACAGGTGGAGGCTCAGGAATTACTGGTACTAATTTTAGAGACCATTTGTGCCCTTAAAGAAAAGTTCAAGGCCGAGTATGTGGTTAACGTGCTAAAAGGCGTAGAAACGGAAGATATTAAGTCTTACGGGCATGATGAGCTGGAACAGTTTGGTACGGCCCAGGAAGAAGATGAAAACTTCTTGCAGGCAATTATTCGTCAGGCAATGCTGGCAGGTTTAGTTGAAAAGGATATCGAAAACTATGGTTTGTTGAAAATGACAGCCAAAGGGAAAAAATATCTTGTAAAACCAACCTCTTTTATGGTGGTCAAAAATAATGATTTTGACGAAGAAGAAGAGGAAACGCCATTAAAAGGAGCAGGCACAAGTGCTGTTGATCCGGCGCTTTACGCAATGCTGATTGACCTGAGAAAGAAAATGTCGAAACAACTGGAATTGCCTCCTTTTGTAATTTTCCAGGATCCTTCTATTGAAGCGATGGCTACTACGTATCCAATCTCTATAGACGAGTTACAGAATGTTCCTGGTGTTGGAGCCGGAAAGGCAAAGCGCTACGGAGAAGAATTTGTAGCTCTGATTAAACGACATGTAATTGAAAATGAGATTGTTCGTCCAGAAGATCTTCGCGTTCGCTCTGTAGCAAATAAATCAAAGTTGAAAGTTTCTGTTATACAGGCAATAGATCGTAAGGTTGCGTTGGATGACCTTGCCGAGTCGAAAGGCCTTGATTTTACCGAACTGTTGGATGAAGTTGAAGCAATTGTTTATTCAGGTACTAAAATAAATATCGATTATTTCCTTGAGGATATCATGGATGATGACCACATCGGCACAATAGAGGATTATTTCCGTGAAGCTGAAACCGATGATATTGCAGATGCCCTTAAAGAACTTGGAGAAGATGATTTTACCGAAGAAGAAATTCGTTTGGTGCGGGTCAAATTCTTATCAGAAATGGGGAACTAAACTTTATTGGCTATTACACAAAAAAGGGCTTTAATCAATTGGATTAAAGCCCTTTTTTGTTGTTAAATAACTTCAATGCCTTGTTCTTGAAGCATCTCAAGTCCTATGTTTTTTAGCTTGTATTTTTGAATTTTCCCACTACCTGTCATCGGAAACTCATTGACAAAGAAAATATACTTTGGAATTTTGAATCGGGATATTTTTCCCCGGCAGAAATCAACAATATCTTCTTCCAAAAGTGTTTGCCCTTCTTTGAGAATGATAAACGCTCCGACCTGTTCTCCGTATTTCTCAGAAGGAATGCCAGCCACCTGCACATCTTTTATTTGAGGTAACTTGTAAAGGTATTCTTCAATTTCACGGGGGTAAATATTTTCCCCACCGCGGATAATCATGTCTTTGATACGGCCTGTAATCCGATAATTTCCGTTTTCGTCCTTGACTCCAAGGTCGCCGGAGTGTAAGAAACCATTCTTGTCGATGACTTCTGCAGTAGCGGCTTCATTCTTGTAGTATCCTTTCATTACGTTGAATCCGCGGCAACACATTTCGCCCTGTACGCCTACCGGACATATTTCTCCGGTTTCGGGATCGATGACCTGCACCTCAACAAACGGGAAGTCGCTGCCTACCGTTGTGCAACGTACATCAAACGGGTCGTCGATGCGGGTTTGAGTCATGCCCGGAGATGTTTCGGTAAGCCCGTAAACACTGGTAATCTGAAGGTACATTTTGTCGCTTACTTCACGCATCAACTCGATAGGACAGAGCGATCCGGCCATAATTCCGGTGCGTAGCGAGGTGAGGTCGAAAATATTGAACATCGGGTGGTGAAGCTCCGCGATAAACATGGTGGGTACGCCGTACACAGCCGTACATCGTTCTTTGTGAATTGATGCCAATACCACCAGTGGGTCAAACCGCTCAACCATTACCTGAGTACATCCGTGTGTAAGGCAGTTCATGGTGGCTAAAACAACCCCAAAACAATGAAATAAAGGGACGCACACACACAGCTTATCCTGTTGGGTAAATTTCATGTTTTCCCCTGTGATGTAACCATTGTTAGCTATGTTGTGGTGCGAAAGCATAACACCTTTTGGAAAACCTGTTGTTCCTGAGGTGTATTGCATATTCGTTACGTCGTGGCAATTTACTTTCTTTTTTGCTTCCAGAAGAGCCGCGTTGTCCAGATTCTGCCCCAACAGCAATAGTTCTGCCGTGTTGTACATGCCACGGAACTTTTCCTGTCCAATATAGACTACGTTTTTCATGCAGGGGAATCGTTCGCTTTTCAGATGCCCTCTTTCACAGTTCTTTAGTTCAGGAAGCATCTCGTATGTCATGTTCACGTAGTCGCTTTCGAAAGTTCCGTTGGTAATGAACAACGTGTGCATATCGGAATTTTCAACCAGATATTCCAGCTCGTGTTGCTTGTAATTGGTATTGACCGTTACGGCAACAGCTCCTAACTTGGCACAGGTATAAAGTATGGTAAGCCAGTCAGGCACGTTTTGCGCCCAAATGCCCACGTGATCACCACCTTTTACGCCAATCGAGAGCATGCTTTTTGCCATGCAATCGACCCGGTCGTTAAATTGTTTCCATGTAAAACGCAGATTGCGATCTGAATATACAATATATTCGTGGTCAGGGGTTTCGGTTGCCCAATGTTCCAACCAGTCTCCTAAAGTTCTGTCAAAAAGCTGCATGGGAGTGTTCGTGTTTTAGTATAATTCTTTGGTAGTTAGTTCTATGAAAAGTTTGCATAATCTGTCGGAAACGGCATCTGTATAGCGTTTCCCTTTTTCTGCCGTTGCCAGTTTAGGATTTCCAACCCCGGTATCGCTGGTTGCTTTTGTCCAGTGCCTGGGAGTCCAGGCGGTCTTATCATTCAGCGAGTCGATAGAGAAACGCGTTTCAGTGCCATCGCCGGCCTCTGAGAGAGATAAAACCAGCTCCGGAAAGTAGTGCATGATGACGGATGTTTCCATTTCGCCGGCATGATCGTCGTGGTTTTCAAAATATCCTTCCTGAGGAATAATGTCGTACCAATTGGCGATCACTACTGTAAAATCAGGATAATCGACAGCCAGATCGCGAATCATGTTTTTGAAACTGTTGCCTCCGTGCCCGTTGATGATTACAAGTTTGCGAAATCCCTGTCGTTGAAGTGATGCCACAATGTCGGTTAAAATCGCTTTTTGAGTTTCGTAACGAGCGTGTATGCATAAGGGCATGTCCGTTTGTCCCGGATTTTGGGAGCCTAACGGAATGGCAGGCAAAACCATACAGCGCACCCCTTGCAGAGCCGCTTTTTTTGCTGCATCTACCGAAATTGAGGTGGATGCAAGACAATCTGTTCCGTATGGTAAATGTAAATTATGAGGTTCAGTTGCTCCCCAGGGTAATATTGCCAGATCGATAACGGATGTTTTAATTTCAGTCAGTGATGTGGCAGCAAGTTCATGATGCACCATTTCGGAAAGTTCTTTTACATTGGAGAATAAACCACAGCCAGTATTTTTGCCGGTTTTTCTACAGCTGAGCAAACCAGATGAGCTACTATTGAATCGTAATAAATGCTTTCTCCTTTGTTTAGAAGATATTCTTCTTTCCCGTAATGAATTTTTACGGTGCCTTCGAGTACATATAAAAATTCTTCTCCTTCGTGAGACGAAAGTACAATTTCCTTATTGTCTGCGGGTAAGATATCAATCAGAAACGGTTCCATGTGGCGGCCAGACTTATTCCCTGCAAGGGAGAAAAAGTTGAGGTGCGAATGCGTGTTTGAAACCTGACTTGAAAAGCTGATTGTCCTGTGCGACTCTTCGTTCCGAATAACTACCGGCCAAAGTCCAAGGTCGTCATCAAGAAAAGTTCCAAGTCTGACTCCCAGTACACGTGCTATTTTGATAAGTATAGCAAGAGAAGCTATAAGATTCTGTTCTTCAATAGCTTTTAACTGGAATAAAGACATGTTGCAGCGTTCTGCCAGTTCTTCTTGTGTTATATTTTTTGAGTCCCGTATGGAGGCAATTTTTTCGCCAACTTTGCTTTCGGATTTCATGAGTAAATGGTTTTGTTTTGGTTGGTTTTTAGCATTAAATGGTTGAAACAAGGAGTTTATGTGCAGATTCGTTCTTCTAACTTCAATTGTTCAGGTTGCGATGCACATTCTAATGGACATAAAGCCAAATGTTGTCAATCTGGTAAAATATAGAGCAATATATGGCTTTTCAAATTTGATGATTTGATACTTTATGAGCCGATTTGCTTACGCTTTATCAGGGAAACAAAGATAATAAATAATTGAACAAAATATTCTTACCCTACAACTTTGTATACGTTTCCGGGAAGACAGCGAAGATGTCCTTTGAATTCCAGTTCGATAAGCAGTGGAAATAGTTTTTCAACCGGGAGCTTTAATTTGAGAGTGAGTTGATTGATTTGCAGGGATTCATGTTGTCGAAGGACAGAAATGATTGTCTGTTCTTCTTCCGATAAATCATTGAAGAGGAGAGTTTGTTTAGAATTTTTGCTTTCGTTCGGTTGCCAGCTCATGGCTTTTATCAGATCAGATGCCGATTCGATAAGAGCCGCTTTGTTTTGTCGGATAAGGTCGTTGCAGCCGGCAGAACGTGTGTCGCCAACCCGTCCGGGAATGGCAAATACCTCGCGGTTATACAGGTTTGCGGCGTCGGCAGTGAGCAGAGATCCACCTCGTATAGCAGATTCTACCACCACAATTGCATCGCACATTCCTGCAATAATACGGTTGCGTTGTACAAAGTTGGGCTTGTCCGGTTCCGTATTGGTTGTGTATTCGGTGACAATGGCTCCGGAAGCCGTCATTTTAGATGCAATTGAGGTATGCGCAGCCGGATATAGCCGGTCAAGTCCGTGAGCAACAACGCCGACAGTCGGAGTGTTGTGCTTCAAGGCAGATTTATGTGCAGTTATGTCCGCGCCGTAGGCAAGTCCGCTAACGATAATGACGTCCGGAATTTGCTGCACAAGATCTTCAATCAGGGTTTCGCAGACATTACGTCCGTAGTCGGTGATATTGCGAGTGCCTACCACAGCAACAAAACGCCCTTTGTTCAGGTCAATGTTGCCATTTGTGTATAAAACGACCGGAGCGTCGCTGCATTCTTTTAGTCGGAAAGGATAAGTTTTGTCGGTGTAAGCAAACGCGTTGAAACCATTTTTTGTGATAAATTCCAGCTCTTTATCAGCTGATTTCAGCAAGTCTGTTTTGCCGATAATTGCCTGAGATAGTACTCCTCCAATACCCGGAATTTTCTCCAGATTTTGTTGTGTTTCCGTAAAAACGGCTTCCGCATCACCAAGATACGCGATCAGGTTTCGAGCCAGAATAGGACCGATACCTTTAATCATCGATAAGGCAATGAGATAGCGCATATCAGAAATAACGGTTATTTTTTTCTTTTAAGCAGAGCTGGTAATATCCATTTTCCCGCAAAAAAACCGGAGATGGCGCCAAGTGTATTGGTGAGTTCGTCAAGCCAGTCGCCGGTGCGGGTGGTGGTAAAGAATTGTTGTATTAATTCCATGCTACCACCCCAAATGACAGGTAATCCTACGATGAGGAGAAAAAGCTTTTTTTGCTGGACAATCGATATTCCAAACCTGTCGAGGAGATCCCATAAGAGAATAAAGGCAAAGCCAAAATACATTAGAAAATGAACCACCTTGTCCTCGTTTGGAAAGCTT
>JAUZOL010000104.1 GCA_030706455.1 Bacteroidota bacterium | reverse complement strand
GTAGAACGAATGATACAGGGGCGGAACCTTCTGCTCACCATGCGTGAGAAAGATGAAACCTGTGCCATTTACCAATATCAGGGTGTAGAAATTGAAGCCCGTATTTTGTCGCGCGGAATTCGTTTGTATGAAAATGCAATCTGGAAATTTCTGGGCAATTCTCTGATCACACAGCTAGAAAAAAGTACTAAATCACTCGACAAGAAAGAAATTCAGTCTATTCTAAAAGTCACATCGCCGGAAGGCTCCGGTAAATGGGTAGATATTTCGGGAATGATTTGTCCTTCTTCTGTTCTGAACGAACTGCTCAATGAGATAGAAAGCGGGAAAGAGTCCTCGCTGGAAAATATCAGCGCTGAATTCAAACGGATGCACCACAATTATTACAACTACGAGTGGACATGGGCATACGACACGCTCTCCCAATGGTATGGAAAGAAGCCCGACTCATTTACCCCTGAAGATATTATTGCTGTTGTAAAGAAATGGTTGAATGCGGTACTGAACATTGACCGCTGGCTTTACGAAGATGCTCAAAAAGAGTTTGCTTTAACCCAACAGATCGGCTTCGGAATTGATGGCGACGAAGAAGCCCAACGCAAGGACTTCGAAAATGTAAGAGGCTCTATGGAAACCGACGATTCTGTGTTAACCATCAAAAAACACATGGAAGCCAAAGAAGCCCTCGGCAAACGCATCATCAACATGGTAAAAGAAGCCAACAAGCTTTCGTAACTGTTTTATTTACACCACACATAACCAACAAAAAAGAGGCTGTCCATTGGACAGCCTCTTTGGGTTTTATAAAGAGCCACCGCAGCATAAGCAGCGGTTTGACTCCTCAAATAATTTATTTTAAGCCGGTGCGTTTATCCCACCACATCTGCTTACCCCAAAAATAATCGCTTTCAGCAGCTGCTTCAGGCGCACAGTTTTCCTTGTTAAGGTTGCGCTCTGTGTCAGGGTATCCGTAGCACATCGGAGGCGTATTATGGCCGGGAAAATAGCTGTCTGGTGCAATTACGTTACCTGAAGGATAACCACTCATGCGGAACAAAGACCATGCCTCCATACCGTTTTTAAATACCGAAACCCACCATTGAGTAAACAATTGAGCCTGAGTTCCGTCATATTTTCCTCCATTAGCTAAGAACGTAGATACATCACTTGCACTACCCCCGTTTTCCTGAATTGAAAGTGTCACCGCTTGTTCATAAGCTGCCTGTTGTGTCATGCCAACATTCCACCCTTTGCTTGCAGCATAAGCTATAGCGAAGTAAGTCTCACAACTGCGCATCCAGGGAGAAAATCCTGTCAATGAAGTTGTAGACATAAAACGCGTTCCAATTCCTGAATATGCAGCTACTGCAGCAGTTGCTTCCAAACCATTCTGATAACCTGCATATTGTGCAGCTCCACTTACACCGTTTGTATAGTTGGATGTTGGTTTGGCATATACAGACAAACGAGGGTCATTAGTTCCGCTTAATGTTTCTACCATTAATTTGCTAACTCCATACTCATTCGGGCGAGTCTGATAGTAATCTGCGTAGGGTTCTGGATATTCACTGTTCCATTGGAAGAAAACATTGTCGCTATTACTTGCCAATACAGGATATTTTGAAGGATTACCCAGAATTTCTTCAAAGGTTGACTTTGCATCATTAGGATCAACATTGGCAATACGAGCTGCAATACGAAGACGCAAAGAGTTACCATACTTCTTCCAGGCTGTAATGTTGCCATTCAGCAGAACATCGCCAGCACCCAATTTATCGCTCTTTGTTCCTAATGCCTCAACGGCAGCTTTCAACCGTTTCAACAAATCGGGATATATTGCAGACTGCTTATCATAAGTCGGTTTTGTCACCCCACTTGCCAGTTTTAATGCATTCGAATAAGGGACATTGCCCCAACGATCACTAATTACCTGGAAAATCTGGCATTGGAAAATGGTAGCAGCAGCCCACATGTTCGAACCAACTTCTGATTTATCAATTACCGATTGAAGATTGCTGACGGTATAATAACAAACGTTCCACGATGCGGTATTCACGGTCGGGCGGAAGCTATAATACCCCTCATCGGTATACATCCATTTTGCGATCTGACCCGAAAAACCACAAGATTCATTCAAATCAAACCACTCATCGAACATATTGTCCGAAGAATAACGTAAACAGTAAGCGAGTATATTAGTTGCCGGCACAATCTGTGCATTAGGATTATCAGGGTCTGTATTAACTTTATCAAAAGTACTTGTACAGCCGGTTATCATCAGTGCTACTACCATCAATAGCGCTGATATTTTGAGTTTATATGTTTTCATACTCATGTTATTTAAGAATTAAAACGTAAGATTAAGTTTAATACCAGTACTACGTGTCGGAGGGCAAGAGTTGCTTTCAAAGCCGACACTGGTATTGCCAGATCCCATGCTACTTTCAGGATCAATCTTAGCCTGATTGTTTTTAGACAACCAAAGAATAGCAACATTACTACTAACTAACGAAATCTTAGCATCTTCTATAAATTTGATACGCGATATGATCGATTTAGGCAAGGAGTATGTCAAATGAATCTCTCTCAGTTTCAAATAAGATCCATCAACTATATCCAGTTCTTTATTGGAATAATAGGAATAGAACCATTTATCAGCGCTAACTGTTTTTGCATTTGGAGTTCCATTGGCCAGCACACATGTTTTATTAGCCAAAACATCTTTACCAACTACTACGCCATTTTCGCGGATGTTTCCAGCTGCCGTGTAGTCAAGAAGACCAGTGTAAGTTGTAAACATCTGAGTTACAGAGAAGAAATCACCACCCTTACGATAATCAAGCAAGAAACCAAAAGACAAATTCTTATACGAGAATTCGTTGTTCCAGTTTGCCAACCAGCTGGGAGTAACATCCCCGATCTTCTTTCCACTTACAGTTGTAGGAAGGCCATTCGTGCCAATAATAACACGACCTTGATCATCTGTTTTGAATCCGGCTCCATAAAGAGACCCCCAAGACTCACCAACTTTAGCATAATTGTATACAGCCCAATCTGAATTAATAGTATACGTATCCAATCCTTCAGCAAGAGCTACAACTTTACTCTTATCTTTAGACCAGTTAAAAGTTGTTGTCCAGTTAAATCCATTTACATTTTTGATAACGTCTGCAGATAATGTAACTTCGATACCCTTGTTGGTAACCTTACCGGCATTGATCAATGAATAACGATAACCTGTCGAAGTAGGAACCTCTACGGTCATAATCTGATCAGTGGTGGTTTTTGAATAAAGAGCCAAGTCCAAGCGAATTCTATTCTTTAAGAATGCCGCTTCAACTCCGATTTCCTTTGTATTAATATTTTCAGGCTTCAAATTTGGATTTCCCAAAGTTGTCAACTTTGCAAACTGTGATACACCGTTTATTGTAGCACTTGTCGCTGTTGGTGAAGCATAATAAAGTCCAGTACGGTATGCAGTTGTTGCGTTACCGATCTGAGCAATATTTCCACGAACCTTTAAGTAACCTAACACATCACTTTTTAATGTTTTGAATGTTTCAGTAGGAATCCAGCTCAAACTTACAGAAGGATAGAAGAACGAATCTTTAATGGTTGAGCTCCAGTCATTCCTGGCACTCACTTCTAAATATGCCTGACTTGCATAACCTACTGATGCGTTAGCATAAACCGAGTTAGAACGAATGTGCGTATGATCCATCCCTGTGTAAGGAGCTCCAACTACATTAGACATCGTGTACAGGCCGGGAACTGTAAGACCATTTGATTCGGTCGCTCCTTCGGCAGACTGACTCCAAGTCATATCTCTATAGTTGGCACCAGCCAAAGCATCCACAGAAAATTCCCCAAATTTTTTATCGAAATAACCAATAAAATCAGCGTTTAATTCGTGACGGTCTTCCAATGTTTGACGGAACCATCCTTTAGGACAATCTGTGCTATACAAAGTTTTCTGGAATGTTTTGTCAAAATAGAGGTCATATCCGGCTCTACCTTCAAACTTCAGCCACTCTGTTGGTTTGAAAAATATTGACCCTTTTGAAATCACACGATCGCGGTCATAGCTGTTTGTGTTATTATATAAGTTGTAATAGGGGTTAACGTGGAAAGCCTGAATCCAGTTGTACGGATTACCAGTTACAGGATCCGTTTCAGTGTAATGAGCTTTCAAGTCCTTCATATCTACCTGACGACCAAACCATTGCATCAAAGACTGTAATGGGTTTGAAGAAGAATAACCGGTAGCCATAAGGTTATCACTTTGTACTTTGCTATATGTAACCGAGAAATCGGAACTGATATATTTGTTGAAATTATAAAGTCCGCTCAACGACACATTATATCTCTTCTGATCAGTATTGGGAACAGTCCCTGTTTGATCACGATAACCTATGGATGCACGATAAGATCCTTTTTCACTTGAATTACTGAAAGAAATATCGTGACTTTGAGAAAGACCTGCTTGGAAAAAGTCTTTTATGTTATTGGGGTGAGAAATCCAATCGGTAGACTGACGTACACCATTCACTATCGGGCTGTTGAATTGAGGAATCTTTAACCCGATATCCAAACGGGGACCCCAACTTTCATCATCGGCATCATTGAAACCACTTCCTTTACCATCAACATAGTTGAAACCTGCACCAACATCAGCAGAGCCGGCATAATTCCCGGTAGCATAATCCTGATAGCTTGTTCCACTTGGAACGTAACCTGCTGCTTTATAAGCATTATAGTAATATTCTGATCCTTGATAACCCTGTCCGTATTTATTTTGATAATTCGGTAAATGATATACGTTGTCTACCGTAAAGCTTCCATCGTAATTAATTTTCATCTTACCAGTAGAACTCTTACCTTTCTTTGTCGTAATAAGAATTACACCATTCCCCGCACGCATACCATAAAGAGCAGCAGAACCACCTTTCAATACAGATATATTTTCAATATCATTTGGATTAATATCGTTCAGACCAGAACCCGTATCCAGAATACCTTTACCATCACTACCATATTGACTTCCGGCACTACCATCCATAGGCACACCATCAATTACGATCAATGGGTCATTGCTGTTGAAAGACGAATTTCCACGAATTAAGATACGCTGTGAAGCACCTACGGCTCCACCTGCCTGTGTAATCTGAACACCGGAAATTTTACCTTGCAAAGCATTAGCGACATTCAACTGCGAGGTCTTATTTAATTCATCAGACTTCACATCCTGAACAGCATACCCTAAAGCTTTCTTTTCCTTTGAAATCCCCAAAGCAGTAACCACAACTTCACTAATCTGCTTAGAATCGCTTTTCATAACAACTCTCATACCAGATTTAGCATCCAATTCTGTGGTTATCATTCCCACATAAGAGAAGACCAATTTTTTACCATTTGCAGGCAAATTAACCGCAAACTTACCATCCGAATCAGTAATAGTTCCGGCACTTGTACCCTTAACTAATACCGTAGCACCAATAACAGGTTGACCATCGTCAGCAGAGACAACAGTACCTGTGATTTTTGTTTGAGCCGAGGCCCAACTTATGCCTATTAAAAGGCAAAGCAAAGTAATCGCTTTTCTCATAGGTTTCACTTTTTGTTAAAATTCACTCTTTTTCGTTCTTTTTATTCTGAAAAACGCAACAAAGGTATAATAATGCATTTTTATTTCCAAATTTAATATTTTCATATTGTCATAATTACCCGACTTATCTATTCAAAATGTAATATTTATTGCATCATTATACGTAATTAGGGCACAAAAAGACAGCTTTAGTTACCACAAATACAAATATGAAAGTCATCATTATCAAATTACATAATATAAACTTGCAATACAGATACTTACATGCATTTTTCTCAAAACAACACTAAGCATCTAAGATTAAAATATTAATCTACAGACCGATACAATAACAGCTGATTTTCAGCGCCATAAATAATTATACAAAGCCATATGCAGTAATATAATTTTAACGCTGCCCTAAACACAAAAAAACCACAAACGTATATAATTGTAAATCAAAACTTAAAGCACTTTATTTATCAAAATATGGATTAATTGAATTTTAAATTGACGGAGTTATATGCTAATTATTTATAATATGTTCTATTTCTGTCATATTATTTTTCAATCACCCGAATTTGATTAGCAGAGGAGTCTATCTAAAGAAAAAGTACACCGGAAATTCCTTAAATATCAGGGCTATTTATTATCCACAAAGTTGAGAATAATCAAAATGGGACAAATCCCATGGAGATGGTATTTTGATACCACACTTATGGTATCTCACAAAATGGCATAAAAAAAGCAGCTGGTAGAAATTCTACCAGCTGCTTTCATAACTTAATATTTTAGTCTAATTAACGGCTTCCGCCTGCCCACCAAACTTTTTCGGAATAAACATATTGTCCATTACCATATAAAGCTTCAACATTCGGATTGGCTGTTACATCAGAAGTTCCATATCCGTAGCGCAAAGGGAATTTGCTGCTATTTTTAGGATTGCTGAGAGGAATAAATGACTGTTGTCCAAAAGCCTGAAGTCTACGATAGTCATTATAACTCTCGAGAGCTTCACCTTCTCCACCATAAAATCCAATATATTTTTGAACCATAATTTCCTGAAGAGGATTGGCATCAAACAAAGGTTTAATATTCGATGTCAAATATGTCTGTATCTGTGTATCAGAGATTCCTTTCATTCCAACAAGAGTGTAACCTGCAACAGTTTCGCCGCTCAAATCATTAACCAAAGTTGATGTTTTAGTAGCAATACAACTATTAACAGCATTCTGTAAGGCACCCCAGGCTTCCACATTTTTATTCAAACGTGCATAAGCTTCTGCTTTAAGGAACTGAAGTTCATGATAACTCAAAAGATTGGTCGGAATTAAAAATGCAGAGCTATACACTGACACGTCATACGAATCCATCGCTTCTTTAGCTGTTCCGTTTGGAGCAGCATAAATATTAGTCGAATCATTAACGAAATATGCACCTTTAGGATATTGCGCAGTTTCATTATAATTCATGAACAACACATTGGTTCTCGGATCTTTACGAGCCTTTAATTTATCAACAAAACTTTGACTAACAGAGAAATAATCACGATCGGTAAAGAACTGTGCAAATGGGCTTGCAGCAGCTGTACCTTGACCCTGATAAACTGAATATTTTGCATCTTCATCAGCAGAGGTAAATGAATTATCCGCCCAAGTGATGATATTGTTCAGGTCTGTCGTTTTATCGGTACTTCTATAGAGTAAGTGCATCGTATAACGAGCTTTAAGGCCATAAGCAAATTTCATCCATGCTTTCGCATTTCCGCCAAAAATCAAATCCTGACCGCCCAAAGAACCCGAGAAAGCGGCATCTTTACCTGCCAGGTCTGTGATTGCGGCATTAAGATATGCAAAAACGGCAGCATAAACGTCTTTTTGTTTGTCGACTGTAGGCTGAAGAATAGCCAGATCACAAGCCTGACTCCATGGCACATCACCAAATAAGTCTGTAAGTACAGCAAGGTTATAAGCAGCCAACACTTCTGCAACACCTTTCGTAATCTGGTTCCCGGCTTCAACTCCACCTGTAGAACACTTAGCAATTACTGTTTTTGCGTTCTTCAGGTTTTGATAAAGAGTCTTCCATGAATTATCATAAGTAGATGCTGATGTTGGTTGCGTATTGCGTGTTTCTGCATCCCACATCTGGTTATAGGTTCCAACTTCATGCTCCATATAAATAGAAGCATAAAATGAAAGGTCGGATCCCACAACACTAAATGCAGTAGATGTTTCAATGTCAGAAATAATAAATTTCGACGTTACATCTTTCGCATTATCCTTATTCTCATTAATCTTATCCATCGCATCTTCTGAACAAGACGACAAGAATGCTATTCCCAGGGCCAGAAACGCCCATTTTGATATATTTATTTTAGTTTTCATATTGTGTCAATTTACAATTAGAATTTAAAATTCAGACCCAATCCGAAGCTTGACGTTTGAGGCAAGGAGAAACGTTCAAACGCTCCAGCCATATTTGTATTCCCCTGAGATGATTCCGGATCTAAATTCGGATATTCTGTCCAGATAAGAATATTACGGGCAAAAAGAGTCAAATCCAGATTTGTTGATCCTGATTTCAGCAGTGGATAATTAAGAGAAATTTCACGCAATTTCACAAAGGAAGTATTGTAAATTGATGATTCGTCAATACCATTAATTGCAGAATAATATTTTTGCAAAGTAACTTGTGTTGTGTTAGGAGTTCCATCTTCATATACACCCGGAACCACAATTTTTGCGTCACGGTTAAGCGTTTCTTTGCTTACACCATAATAGTTCAGCAGCCCGTTTGTACCTCCATACATTTGGCCACCTTGTTTCCAGCTTACAACTGCACTGATCGTACATTTCCACAATCTTAAAGACGTATTCATGTCAAGTTGAAAGTCAGGAGCTACACGACCAATAACCTGCATAGGACCTGCAATTGGTAAACCATCGCTACCTACAACTAAATTTCCTTTAGCATCACGCTGATAGCTTGAACCGTAAATTACCGGGAATTTTTCACCAATCTGAGCTCTTACCTGAGGAGTTTCAAAACCACCGAGGAAGATGCTACCTACGCCAGGAGCCAAAGCATCAACATAGTTGTCCATTTTAGTCCAGTTGAAAGCGATAGTCCAATCGGTGTTTTTCTTTTGTATCGGATGTACAGAAAGATTTACCTCATGTGTATTTGTATGAATTTTACCACCATTCGTTACATATTCGCTTGAACCGGTTGAGCCAGACAATGGAACATTAAAAATCTGGTCTTTAACATTTTGTCTTGAATAAGTATAGCTCAAACCAATCAGGTTATGGAAGAATTTCAAATCAACTCCACCTTCATACGAAATTGTATTCTGCGGTTTCAATTTTGGGTCATAAACCACTGTATAAGGAGTAAACGCATTTACACTATTGATTGGATACACAATTGGTGTTCCGCCCCAATAACCTCCGCTATAAACAGGCACTGAATAGTAATTTTGAGTATAAGTACCTGCCTGACCAACTTCTGCATATGAAGCTCTCAGTTTAGCATAGCTCAACACCGAATTATTTCTGAATGCATCGAGTTCTGACAGGATAAAGCCGGCAGAAACCGAAGGATAAAAGAACGAACGGTTACCTCTAGGCATTGATGAAACATAATCTTTACGACCGGTAGCATTCAAATAAAGCATATTCTTCCATGTTGCAGAAAGATTGGCAAAGAAACCAACCGTACGATCACCCAATTGAGAAATATAATTGTTCTTGGTAACCGTATTGTTCAGATTGTTCCAACCCGGGAAATTAAATGTCTGTCCGGTAGCATCCAGATATTTTGTTTTTACATCGTTTATTTCATTACCAAGCAATGCAGCAAAGTCCCATGCTTCGTTAAGTTTATAGGTATAATTTGCTGTCAACAATGAGTTGATTGTTGTCTTTTTATATGTTTGGTCTTCAGCAGAACCCATTCCTCCCTGGTGGCCATAACCCCAGATTGTTTCATAAAGTGTACTGTATGAATCAGCTCCGATTTGATATTTTACATCCAATGTTTGGTTTTTAGTGCCGAACGCTGTGCTGTAATCAATAAATCCGTTTCCAAAGAAGCGGTTTGTTCCTTCCGTAAAACTGTTATTGCTTCTGTCGGTAGACCAGTAAGCTGCATCAAATCCGGCAGTTGAGCGGTATGTGTTCTCTTTGTACGGGTTGCCTGCATAAAAATATGGAATACCTTTCAGGTCATAAGAAGCAGGTGACGGATACACAGTAGCCACGATACCATCATTAGCTGATGTGGATTTATCAATGTGGTTTTGAGTGTAGTTTGCAGTAAAACCTGTTTTCCAATGTTCATCCAGCTTGGTTTCGGCTGTTGCTTTCGAAGCAAAACGTGTCATGCCAGTGCTTGGTACAATACCTGATTGCTTTGTTCCTGACAGAGAGAATGAATATGTAGTTTTATCCAATGCCTGACTAATATTTACCGAATTGCTTGTTGTATAACCTTCACGGAAGAAATCCTTCACATTATTGTATACCTGTGGTTTTACCCATGGGTCCAATCCGGCATTAGCACGTTGAGGAACATAATACATTCCGGGATGAGGATCAACTCCGTTGCTTGTATATTTGTTTGCGGTTTCGCCTCCATAACCCGCATCTTTAGGTAGGTCTACAATTTTTGGTCCCCATGAAGTAGAGGCTGTTGGTGAATACGCGCCATTAGAACCCTGTGCATATACAGTTTGAAGCTGTGGGTAACGGGCAATCACATCCACACTATTGTTTGTGGAGAAAGTGATGACGGGTTTTCCTTTTGCAAGGTTTTTCCCACTTTTAGTCGTAATCACAATCACACCATTCGATGCACGTATACCGTAAAGTGCAGAAGCGGCCTGTCCTTTCAACACAGTCAGGCTTTCAATATCGCTCGGATCAATATCCATCCCACGATTTGAGTAGTCAGCTCCTGTAACACTATTTCCGGTAGAGATATCCGATGACGAAGCGACTGGCATACCATCAATAACATAAAGAGGAGTATTGTCGCCTGAGAACGAACGGGCGCCTCGAATTGTGATCTGTGCTGAAGCCCCCGGCATACCGCTTGATGGAGTCACAGATACACCTGATACCTTACCATCAAGCGCACTTGATAATCCGGTACTCCCGGCTCTGCCTAAATCGGAACCTTTGACATCCTGAGCGGCATAGCCCAGAGCCTTTTGTTCCTTTTTGATACCGAATGCTGTTACAACTACTTCATTAATCTGTTTTGCATCAGATTTCATTGTCACTTGCATTCCTTGTTTTGCTTCTTTTTCGACGCTTAACATCCCTACATAGGAAAAGATTAAAGATTTTCCGTGGGCTGGGAGGGAAATTGAGAACTTACCATCTGTATCTGTAATCGTTCCATTGCTGGTTCCTTTTACTAATACTGTAGCCCCAATCACCGGCTGGCCATCATCAGCAGAGACCACCGTTCCCGAGATTTTTGTTTGAGCCGAAGCCCAACTAATACCTATCAACAGGCATAGCAGTGTAATTGTTTTTCTCATAGGATTCACTTTCTGTTAAAAAACACGATTAGTTTATACTTGTAACTTTTAAAAAACGTGCAAAGATAAACCCATCTTTTTTCTCATACAACCCAAACAGTTTCAATTTGTTATTTTTTCTTG
>JAUZOL010000103.1 GCA_030706455.1 Bacteroidota bacterium | reverse complement strand
GCTTTTGAGTCGGAATATATGGCCTATAGACTATATTTTGACGAAAAACAGACTGTTGATTTGTATGGAAAGAAAAAGCATCGTCTTGAATTGATGGATACGAAATGGTATCCTACCGACAAGCAAATTGCCGATGGCTATGGCGATGACATACTTTGGGTTAAAGCAACTACCGGTTGTGGAACATTGAAAGGATGGGATGGACATAAGTCAACTCATATTTCTCCTGTAAGCAATCGCACCGGCCGTGTTATCGTGAGTGGTCCAGTACGTTCTATAATTGAAATGGAAGCTGATGGATGGCAGTATCAGGGCAAATCTGTTGACCTTAAACAACGCTATATTATTTATGCGGGTCATCGGGATCTAGAGGTGCAGGTTATGCAAAATGTACCGACAACGTTGTGTACAGGCGTTCAAACCTTTTTTGATACTGCGGAGAAAATGACCGACACAAAAGGAATTGTGGCTATATGGGGAACTGGTCTGCAATATCCTGTGACAGACAATCCGAGAACTAAACCACAAACTGTAGGATTGGCGGTATCTGTTCCTCTTGCAACATTAAAAGAGTCAACTCAGGACAATGATAATTTATTACTCTTGCTTGAAGGAAGGGACTTTACATACCATATTACCTCAGCCTGGGAGCAGGAGGAAGGTGGTTTTAAGCAGTCAAAAAGCTTCTTTGATTATGTGAAGAAATGGAATCAGGAACTACAAAATCCGGTAAAAGTGACAGTCCTTTTTTATTAACATACAATGCTTTATACATAAATGGCCTGATGGAGTTATCCATCAGGCCATTATTTTATTCAGCATCCTTTAGGGGTATTTTTATGCTGAGAGTGTCTTGATTTATGTTTTTGTAGATTAGCGTTTGATAAACCAAATTGTTATTATTCAGAAGTTTAATTCGGTGTATTCCTTTAATCCATAGTGATGTGTCAAAGTCAAGATGGACTTCATTTAGAATGCTTTCTAAGGCAGAGCTATATACAATATGTCCGTATTCACTCTCCACAACTATTCTGAATATACATCTTTCTTCAGGTGCATGGAAAAGTTGACTTTTCCCAATGTTTTCAGTCATATTTATGAGATGTACTTGAGAAGATGCTAATTATTTATTATAATCAGCATAAATTAATAAGATTCCCTTCACTGTATGCACAAACAAAAAGAAGCTAAGAATCAGGATGCCATTTCTGATTTTTATCTCTTTTCATTTTAAGACAAAACGATCGACAGTTTGCATTAATTGTTTGTTTGCTTCGTGCTTTCGTGAGCGCTTTGCCTGGTTTTTGGAAGGTAGCAGGAGCGACATCTCGTCGATCCCGCCTACACTAACCAAAATCTAATAACCAGAACTCTAACAAGAGCAAAGATTATTGGGAATAATGTCTTGAAAAAAACTCTTTAAATTTCTCTATGATTATTGAATGCAATTAAATTCCTCAGGGTTTTATCGGAGGACTAGTAGGATCATCATCTCCACCACCAAACACAACAGTGCCTTTGAAACATCCGAAGGTTAGGGTGAGAAGAACAAAACGTAATGTCTGTATTGTTTTCATAAACAAATTAATGATTATTGTTTCTGTAAAATTATTGGTTATTCGTTGATATTTCATTAAAAAACGACAAAAATCGCATACCTATTTAAGAATTATTACATAATCAATAACATACAGAATACTAACACTATACGTCATTAATCAGGCTTTCTTAGATACCTATTGATAAAATAGACCACTTTTGCAAGGGAAAAACAGGCTTAAAAATTGGCGAGAAATTCGGTTAAATTAACTTCGTGTGGAATATTGAGTTTCTTGCGTAAGATGGTTCTCCGCATGTTATATGATTTTGGGAGGATATCTAAAAGTGATGCTATAGAGATATTATCGAATCCTGCCAGCAGCAGGCAACAGATTAAAATATCGCTCTCGAGCAAATCGGGAAATGAAGTGGCTAACCGTTTTGAGATATTATTGTAAAGCAGGTCTACATTCTCGATAGTGTTTTTATAAAGAGCAGAGAGTGCTTCGTTTTGTTGGGTAACAAATTCTTTTTTTGTTTTAGTATCTTTGAATACATCATCTGCTTTAATGAAAGTAGATGCATTTTGCTTCAACAGGCTAATAGCTTTCAGGGCATTTTGTTGTATGTCAAACTGCTTTGCGAGAATGGTGTTTTTTTCCTGTTCTTTTTTTACAAGAGCTTCTTCTTTAGATGTTAAAAGCCGTTGCTGAGTTAATAATTTGCGATGTTGACGATTTTTGAAGATGAAGAATAACATGGCTACACTGCTCAAAAGAAGAAGTAAAACGAGAATCAGAATATTTTTCCTTTGATTGTTGATTGTTAGAGACTGATTTTCAGTTTGGTATTTTTGATAGTTGTACTTTTTTTCTAATCCGGCAAAACTCTCAGAGAGAGATTTTTTATTTAGAGAATCAAGGGTAAATGCGTATTTCTTTTCGTACATAAGGGCATTTTTGAAATCTCCGCGCTTTTCATGCAGGGTTTCCCATAATTCATAGTAGAATTTGATCCTATCCACAGAAGGTGAACACTTGGATAAATAGTAATGGGCAGAGTCTAATGCCCCTGTTTTAATATAAATTGAAGCCATGTTTATCCATTTGTTATAATCATAGCAGTCTGATGTCTTGGTTGATAAGCGTGAATATTGAAGAGCTCTGGGGTAGTCGCCCATTTGATAGTAAGTATAGCAGAGTTGGATATATGCAGAAGATAATAAAAGAGGTTCATTGGTGTGTTTCGCAAGTTCCTCTGCTTTTAGATAATAAGCTAACGCTCTATCCAGACGTTTTGACATAGAGCTGTTTATTCCCATATTTAATAAACAAACAACCGCATTACGAGTATCTTTTTGTTTTTGGAATGCCAGATAAGCCATATTTGTATAGCGATACATGCTGTCCAGTTTGTGTTGGCTCTTATACATTAATGATTTTGCATCCCAAACGCAAGCCTGAAGCTTAAGATTTTTACTATTAATTGCATATTCCTGAGCTTTGAATAAGGCGTCGGCTTCTCCTTGCGCATTTCCCTTGCTTTTTTCGCATCTTGATAATAAATACCATGCGTAGCCGGCATTGACAGGGTCATTATTTCCGAAATAATGCGTTGCGTAACGGATTAAAGTGTCAGATGAAATCTCTATGTCGTTTTTTAAAAGAGCCTTGTTCCATAGCACAGCAAACAGTGCTTTGTCTGCTTTGGCAAGCTGTTTATAGTTGGTGATTTTTTTTAACAGCTTGAGAGAACTGTCAGGCTTTATTTGCATAAGACTGTCAGCGCGGGAGATTAGAAGTTTCTGTTCGTGCGTGGATTGACTACAAGACACGACTAACAGTGCATACATGAAAAGCAAGCACAGGGAACGATACATTAAGCAGAACGAGTTAAATGGTTATTAATTTTGGCGGAACAAATTTAGTAAAAAAAATGTTTTTGAAAAATTATATCAGGGATTGATATAATCTACCCTGTCGGGCATCTCTGTCTTTCATTCTGCGTTGCAATTTAACAACAAACTCGTAATTCTTTACTTTCCAATCTGGCGCTAGGAGTAAATGATAGGGAGACAGGGAAGTAAACCGTTCAATAGATATATCGGGATGAAGTAATTCCAGAAAATCAATACACAAATCAATATACTCATCAACAGAAAACAGACGAAACCATTCCGGATGTTTTATATATTGCTGAGCCATTGTTGTTCCTTTTATTAGCTGAAGCTGATGCAGTTTAATAGCGGTAAGTGGTAGTTTTGATAAGTGCAGGGCATGTGAAAGTAGGGTAGTCCGGTCTTCGCCGGGAAGTCCCAGTATGAGGTGTGCGGCAGTATATATGCCCCGTTCCGCGGTTGCAAGAATGGCATTTTGAGCACTTTCGAATGAGTGACCACGATTGATGAAGTTGAGCGTTTTATCGCAGGTAGACTCCACCCCGTATTCAATCATTACGTAGCATTTGCGGGATAGTTTTTGAAAATAATCGAGAAGCTCGTCATTGACACAATCTGGTCTGGTGCCAATTACAAGGCCAATCACATCAGGATAAGCTAATGCTTCTTCGTATAACCTGATTAAATGGCGGAGCTCGCCATAGGTATTAGTATAGGCCTGAAAATATGCCAGAAATTTTTGCTCTTCGTGCTTCTTCCTGAAAAACGAAATGCCTTCAGTTATTTGTTGCGTTACACTTTTATCCTGCATGCAATATTCAGGGTTAAAAGTTTGATTGTTGCAGTAAGTGCAACCTCCTTTTCCTACTTTTCCGTCCCGGTTTGGACATGTAAATCCGGCATTGATGGAAATCTTCTGAACACGAGCACCTAATATTTCCCGGAGTCGTGTTGTGTAATCGTTGTAGGGTAGTGACATGGGAGGGCTTTTAAACAACAACAGAGCATAAGACAAGTTGAGTCTTAATGCTCTGTTAGTTATGAGTTGTTCGGTTTTGTATTATCCGTTCATTGTTGCCAGAAATTCCTCATTGGTTTCTGTGCGTTCGAGACGTTCTTTCAAAAATTCCATAGCTTCAACAGGATTCATATCGGAAAGATATTTGCGCAGAATCCACATCCGGTTGAGTGTTTCAGGATCATGCAGCAAATCGTCGCGACGGGTACTTGATGACATAATGTCCACAGCCGGGAAAATACGCTTGTTTGACAACTTGCGATCAAGCTGTAATTCCATATTACCTGTTCCCTTGAATTCTTCAAAGATCACATCGTCCATTTTCGAACCGGTTTCGGTAAGAGCGGTAGCAATGATAGTGAGACTCCCTCCGTTTTCAATATTACGGGCAGCTCCAAAGAAACGTTTCGGTTTGTGAAGAGCATTTGCATCAACACCACCGGACAATACTTTTCCGGAAGCAGGCGCTACTGTGTTATAAGCACGTGCCAAACGTGTAATTGAGTCCAGTAAGATTACAACGTCATGACCGCATTCTACAAGACGTTTTGCTTTTTCAAGTACGATGTCTGCTACTTTTACGTGGCGTTCTGCGGGTTCGTCGAATGTAGATGCAATCACTTCGGCATTTACGCTGCGTTCCATGTCGGTTACTTCTTCAGGACGTTCGTCAATGAGAAGTACAATCATGTACACTTCAGGGTGGTTTGCCGATATGGCATTAGCAATATCTTTTAATAATATAGTTTTACCTGTTTTCGGTTGAGCAACAATCAAACCACGCTGTCCTTTGCCAATCGGTGAAAATAAATCAACAACACGAACCGAAAGAGGATCATTTTTGCTGGTTGTCAGATTGAATTTTTCATCCGGGAAAAGAGGCGTAAGGTGGTCGAAAGCTAAACGATCGCGCACAAATTCAGGCGTACGTCCGTTGATTTTTGTAACCTTTATAAGAGGGAAGTACTTTTCACCTTCTTTTGGAGGGCGAATTGCGCCTTCGACAGTATCTCCTTTTTTTAGGCCGAAAAGTTTTATTTGAGACTGAGAAACATAGATGTCGTCAGGAGAAGTAAAATAGTTATAGTCCGGAGAACGCAGAAAACCGTAACCATCCTGCATTGGTTCAAATACGCCGGAGCCAGTAAGAATACCTTCAAATTCGTAAGGCTTTTCTGTTTGTTCACTATTTTGCTTTTTCTGGTTGCCCTGATTGTTTTGGTTCTGATAATTCTGATTAGAATTATTGTTGCCATTTTGTGGGCGTTGTGGCCTGTTTTGTTGATTTTGATTTGCGACAACAGGAGCTTCAACAGTCAGAGGCACTTGTGCAACAGCAACGTCTGCAACCGGAGTGAATTCTGGTTCTTCGGGCGTGCTTTCAGCTACAATCTCCGAAGTGTCTTTGACGGGTTGTTTTGTAGAAACAGGTGCTGGCTTAGGCATATCCTGCTTGGGTTGTTGGTTTTTCTGCTTTTTCTGTTGTCTTGGTTTTTGATTTTGAGGAGTTGTTGTTTCCTTTGAAATCTCTTGCTTTGTAGAGGAGGGTGAAGTTGCAACAGAGCTTTCTTTTTTGGGAGAGGGAGTTGGTTGTGCAGGAGATGCAGTTTTATGTGGTTCCCCGCTACTTCCGGCAACTGGTTAGTTGTTGCTTTTCATACGTGTTCTTCGTTATTTTGCATCATCACCATCTTTTACCTCACCTTTTTTTTCTGCGGCTTTGGTAATAGCTTGTTCATCAAGAATCCTGTAGACCAGTTCATCTTTTGACAACGATTCGAAGCGTTTAATCTGCATGTCGTTGGCAATAGCTTTCAGGTCAGCAAGATCTTTTTCTCTTAGTTCTAGAATGTTATACATATTTTTGTTTGTGGTAATTTTTGTGCTGAGCACAAGCAATTCTAATATCGGAATCGTGAAGAGTCCGGAAGTATTTTGATAAATTGAAATGGGATTATTGTGAATGATAGGTACAAAAGACGAAGTAGCTCGTGAAGTTTTGCGATGCAAAGATATATATTTTTTATAAATCACACAATACCTATTGATAAACTGATTTTTATCATTTTTTTTGATTTCTCGTCGATTTTAAAACGATCATCAAGTCTATAACCAATGATCCATACAATCTGTTCATTAGAGGTTAAGAGCCAGCAGTTTTCTTTCTCAAGAAGATTGAATTTTTGATCTATAAAAAAATCGCTTAATTTTTTTTTGCCATTCATTCCCAAGGGATAAAAGACGTCTCCCTCTTTCGGGCGTCTTATTTTAAGTGGGAGAGTGAGCTTTTCAAAATCAATACAGGCAACATTGCTATTTTTTATAATGCTGTCTGTTTCAATACTGATTGGTTGTGATAAATAAAGATTGATCGGTTTGTTTATACTGAATGTTCCTTCTGGTATCGAATAACTTGAATTATCGACAGCTATAGAAGACGTTACTAGCAGATGATTCCTGTCCTTAATTATTCTGTGGGTTGAAGAAAAGAATGATTTACCAGATTCTCCATCAAGATGATGCAGTATGTCATTTACTGTTGCGTCATTAAAATTATATGGTTTAAGCAGTTCAAATAGAAAATAGTGTGCATTGGTTTGATTACGCAATTTGTTTATGGAGATTGAAAAGTAGCCTTCATGATCTATCACAGCATCTTTTCTAAACGACTCAATAAGATTGTTTGCCACTTCATTCAGTTCTCCTAATCGCATAAAATTCTCTGCCATTATTTGCCTGAAAGAAGGATTAAAAGATTCAAAAACCGGAATCAATGAATGCCTAATCTTATTGCGAATAATCAACTGATCGAAATTAGATAAGTCTATTCGTGATTGTAAGCGATTGGTGGATAGGTAATTGTTTATTTCATCTCTGGAAACGGATAGGAATGGTCGTATAATGCAACCTTGCTTAGGTTGAATTCCCAACAGTCCACGCAATCCGGTGCCTCTCGAAAGGTTGATGAAGAAAGTTTCAATAGAGTCATCAAGGTGGTGGGCAATAGCAATTGCATCTGCGTTTTGCTCTTGTTTTAATGCGGAAAACCAAGCATACCTGAGATCGCGTGCTGCCATTTCAATTGAAATTCCGTTTTCTTTGGCAAACGTTTTAGTATCGAATGATGTTGAAAAAAAAGGAATATGCCATTTGTCTGCTAAATCTTTTACGAAAGTTTCGTCAGTATCCGATTCGACTCCACGTAAATGGAAATTACAGTGGGCAACAATACATTTATAACCTGCATTATGCAAAACGTGAAGCAATGCGACGGAATCGGCTCCGCCGCTAACACCCACAATCAGCTTTGCGCCGTCTTTGCAAAGTTGGTGAGTTCTAATGTATGATATGACTTTGTGGGTAAATTCCATTGCTGGATTTATCATTTATCGCTAAGGGCTTCAAGTTCAGTTTGCCGGGCTTGTAAATAAAGGTTTTGAGGCTTGTTTATCAGCCCGTTCACTTCTCTTTCAAGACGTAAGATTTCAGGCTGAATTTTGTTTCTTTCTTCTGCTGATTCGGCGGCGCTATATGCTGAACGCTGCTGGTTCAACTCACCTTGCAGTCTCGTTTGTGCTTTTTCCAACGAATCCGCCTGCAAATATATTTCACGGGCTTTAGCACTCTTAAACTGGTCTATTGATGTGTAGCTAATAGTGTCATTGACCCTGAATTCCATAGAGGGTTTGACAGTAGTAGGAGTATCCTGTTCTATACTATTGCGTGTGTTGGCTTTTGCAGCTTTGCCTTTTTTGTAGCTTTTCAATTGCGCTGCAAGTCGCAGATAATTAGTGTCTGAACTCTGTATCAACTTTTTCTCCGGATTGGTTAGATACTTGTAAATCATTACTTTTCCTTCCGGCTGCGAACGGTCAGTGGCAAACCAGCCAAGATTATTGATCTCATCAACAACCATCAAATAGTCATTAGCAGTAGAGTTAAACGGAAATCCTAAGTTTTGTGGTGCGTAATAATTGTTGTCTTTTGAGTTGAAGCGGGTAATGAACAGATCGTATCCTCCAAGCGAATTAACGCCTTGCGCTGCAAAATAGAGCGTGACACCGTCGGACGAAACAAACGGGTAATTAATCACACTGCCTGTTCCGTTTACCTGGTCGCTCAGAGGTATTGGTTCGCTCCAGGAGTCAATCATCTGAAAAGTGCCGTATAGACCCAGCTTGTGCTTCAAACTGTCTGCAAAAACAACTCTATCGCCGCGTTGTGATTTATAAGCCATGGCACCATCGGGAGCATTTTTACGAATTTGCTTAGAAGGTATTATAGTGCCAAGATCTTTTCCCATGGAGTAGTATTTGTAGAATTCGTTTTTGGCAACCTGCATGCTGTCGATAATAGTAATGGATTCTACGTGTTGCAATAACTGCGCTCCGATTTTGGCCTTTTCAAGTAATTTGTTGAGTTTTGCCGCTTCTGCCGGTGTCGTTTTGGGTAAAGCAAGGTATGCTTCTATGTTAGAAACGGCTTCTTCAAAATGATATTGTTCAAAACACAATTCACACAATAATGGATAAGCGGCTGTTATTTTTTTGTTGACAGCTATTTGCAAAGCTTTGATAGCTTCCTCTTTATTTTCGAGTTTGTTTTGACACTGGCCATATCCATAGTTTGCTGTACCATCATTGGGACGTTTTTTGAGAATATTTCCGAAAACCCGCGAGGCTTCTGAATATCTCTGGCTGTTGAGCAGGCTTTGACCTTCAGCTATAGTTTGTGCGTTGACAGAAAGAGAAAAAAAGAAAAGAACCAAAGCGATAATTGAATGTTGGCGCATAGTTCAATATTTTGAAAGAGGGTTGCGAAAGCAGCGTTGTTTCCAGTTTTATAAAAAACAATGATGCTTTACCTCTGTTAAATGATTGAGAATAAAAATAATGCATTTTTAAACAGAATGTTCTGTTTTGTATGCAAAAGTAATTTTTTTCATCGGATGCATCACAAGGAAACCGGGATTATTTTTGCATGCAACGTAAAAACTGCATTGTTCTGTTTGAGTGCTCTTTTTTTGTCAATTAATTCAGATTTTCATTGTTCTACACTAAATAAATTGATACCTTTGTGAAAATTTTTTCAGTACAAATATAATTATGGATTCAATTAACTGGTCGGAGCTTTCGTTTGGTTATATGCCAACGGATTATAATGTTCGTTGTACATACAAAGATGGCCAATGGGGAGAAATTGAAGAAACAACCGACTCTACTATTACGTTGCACATGGCAGCAACTTGTCTGCACTACGGACAAGAGGCCTTTGAAGGTTTGAAAGCATTTCGCGGTAAAGATGGTAAAATTCGTATTTTCCGTATCGAGGAAAACGCAAAACGTCTGCAATCTACATCAGATGGTATCATGATGGCGAAGTTGCCAATCGAGAAATTCGAAGAAGCAGTGAAACGAGTGGTGAAATTGAATGAACGTTTTGTACCTCCTTATGAAAGCGGAGCGTCTCTTTATATTCGTCCTTTATTGATTGGTACGAGCGCTCAGGTTGGTGTGAAGCCTTCCAATGAATATTTGTTCATGATATTTGTAACTCCCGTTGGACCATATTTTAAAGGTGGTTTCCAAACAACTCCGGTAGTTATTCTTCGTCAATTTGACCGTGCGGCTCCACTTGGAACCGGTACGTTTAAGGTGGGCGGTAATTATGCTGCCAGTCTTGTTGCCGGAGAGAAAGCTCACTCAATGGGTTATTCGTCAGTGCTTTATCTTGATGCCAAAGAAAAGAAATATGTTGACGAATGCGGTCCTGCCAATTTCTTTGGCATTAAGCAGAATACATACGTTACTCCGGAATCGACCTCGATACTTCCGTCTATTACCAATAAAAGCCTGATGCAACTGGCAAAAGATATGGGGATGACAGTAGAACGTCGTCAAATCCCGGAAGAAGAACTTGGAACTTTTGAAGAAGCCGGTCAATGTGGCACAGCTGCTGTTATCAGCCCTATTTCCCGCATCGATGATGTAGATCAAAATAAATCGTATGTCATCTCTAAGGATGGTGCTCCGGGACCGATTTCAAAGAAATTGTACGAGCATTTGAGAGCCATTCAATATGGTGATGAGCCTGATACTCATGGCTGGGTTACTGTTTTAGACTAATCTTATACTTTACAATATAAAAGCATCGCTCGCTGTGTGGGTGATGCTTTTTCTGTTCTTTTCAGTCTTCTTTTATCGTCCTGTATGCTCTTCAATTCGATAGACTTTGCGTTCTTTTTTTGCATCGTATTTCTGCTTTACTGGTTTCCGCTTCGAAAATCGCTAAAGGGACAGAACTGGCTTCTGATGATTGCCAGTTACTATTTTTATAGTTGCTGGGATATCAGGTTTCTTTCTCTGCTTGCATTGTCAACATTTCTGTGTTACATCACGGGTTTACAGATTAATAAAACAGAGTCAAAGAACGGGAGAAAAATCTGGTTGTGGTCGGGCGTCGCGATTAATCTGGGAGTGCTCGGCTTTTTCAAATACTATAATTTCTTTGCCGACTCGTTATCGGGTTTGTTAAAGACGGTAGGTTTTGCCACCGAAATCTCTTCTCTCAATATTATTCTTCCGGTCGGAATATCGTTTTATACATTTCACGGACTGTCCTACATTTTTGATATTTACAACGACAAGATAAAGCCGACCCGTAACCTTGTTGACTATTCGCTTTTTGTTTCGTTCTTTCCATTATTAATTGCCGGACCAATAGAGCGGGCTACCCACCTTTTGCCTCAGGTATCGCGACCACGCGAATTCAATTACGATCGGGCAGTGGATGGGTTGAAACAAATTCTTTGGGG
>JAUZOL010000102.1 GCA_030706455.1 Bacteroidota bacterium | reverse complement strand
TGGAGTTTCTACATATTCTGATTGTCCGGTTTGAACCGCCAGATAATTGGTTCTCATCTTTACCTTCATTAATAATATTCCAACGCCCATCCAGAACAATTCTCTTACACGGGTTACCAGACTCACGTAAATACCAAGACCCGCTGGCAATGAAAGAGCTCTGAGGGCCAATGCAAATCCGCCTTCGCGGGTTCCAATCTGCATCGGAGAGAAGAACAATATATTAGTAAAGAGGCTCATAAACGAGTAAACCACCACCGACTCCACGAGACTTACATCTACATTGACCGGCTTTAAAATTACATATACCTCAAGGCAATTCATTATACGGGCAATTACCTCCAGGCTCAGTGCCGTAAAAAATGCTTTTCGGCGGGCTCCATAAAGATAAGATATCTGGGTGTCGATTTTTGAAAGCTGATTTTGGTATTTATCCTTAAATGGATCGACCCATCTTTTCAGCAAGGGTAAACGGGAAAAGAAATTGAATGCTTTTACAGCCATTCCTCTCCGGTAACCTCTCCATAAAAGTGTCAGTAAAATGACAAATGACACAAAAGATGCAAGCAAAACAATGCTCAGCGAAAGTTTCATCGGAAGAAACAAGGCCGCAACTACGATAGATAATGCCCAAAAGATACAATGAGCCGAAATGTGGGTCATTGTGTACAACAGCACCGACGAGGTAGCTTTTTCCACACCCAGCATTGGCTTGAACTCCATTATTTTATATGGATCTCCTCCAACAAAGCCCAATGGAGTGGCAGCTTTGAGGGCAAAACCGCTTAAAGTAATTTTGAAAACATGAAGGAAAGGTACAATGCGATGTTCCGGCGCATCATCACGAATGATGGTATTAAAGGCCATTGTGTTAATAAGATAGATCGGAAGCCACATGCCAATAATGGCAATGAACCACCATCCGGTCTTTTGCACGTGTGCCACGATGGTATCCCAACCGATGCACCAGGCAATCACCACCATAGCTACCAAGCCTAAAGCGAAGAATAGATTTCGTCCAAGATTTGTGCTGATTTTTCCCATGCAAAACGTTAGAGTTGGTTTAAACTACGGCACATTTTCTCATGGCGATTGATTGCAAAACCCAACAAAGGATTGAGGATAACAATTTCGCACACAAAATAAAACCATTCAACATCAAGCAGTAAAGTAACAAGCATCACAATACTTCTTGCATTGAAAGTAAAACAATCCAGCAAAGGCATCATTTTCAGGCTTTCGGAACGAAATTCCGCGATTTTCTCTTCGGGAAATCCGTTTGGATATGTTGCGTGTAAACGTTTAATGTAGCGGTGTAATTCAGGTGTTCTGCGCTCCTGATTCAACGTGTAGATATGATACAGTTTCAGGAAGAACTTTTCAACAGGTTCCTTTTTCCAACTGAGCGACTGAAAATGTTTTTTTACTGAATCGGCATCTTCAAACTCACTGTTTTGTCCACCTTTCAGAAAATGGAGATGCAATGTTTTGTAGTAATCTATCATTGCAGCCTGATTGAAATGAGAATATGCCGAGACAAGAGCAATCAGAAAAACCCACCATCCCCATTCGTAGCCATAGCCCGACAAAATGCGGTCATTTCCATGCATAAGGCGCAGGCAAATAGTGGTATAGAATGTCAGAAACCAGATATCTCCGCAAAAGCCATCCAGTATTCTGCCAATTTTAGATTTAATGCCGGTAATACGTGCCAACTGTCCGTCAACACAGTCCAGAATATTCGCAAACACTAAAAAAGCAAACCCGAGCAGGTTAATTGCAAGATTATCATCCGGGTAAAACAAAACACAGCCAATCATTCCAACAAAAATGGAAATGATGGTAATAATGTTCGGAGTAACGGGGGTTGATTTGAGAAGTAATGCTATCTGGAAACCGATAGGACGATAAAAAACTCTGTCGAGCCAATTTTCCGTATCCCACGATTTTAAAGAGTCTTTGAAGGTAACCGATGATTTTGTATCCATTGCGTACTTTATTTGTAACGATATTCTCCTGCAATTTAACAAGTAAATATCAGCTGCAAATTTAGAAAAAAAAAGAATATGCAGGTTTACTAAGCCCACATAAGTTTTAAGATATATTAAGCCAGTCAATTAGCACACAAAGTCGGCTACTTGTAACTGTATCCACCATCGCAAACAACGACCTCTCCATTCATATATTGGTTATTGATAAGCAGCCAATACACGTCTGTTAATTCCTCCGGTGTACAGAAACGGCCCATCGCCAGTTTGCGGTTAATATTGTCACGAATTTCGGTCGGTTTTGTTTTTTGCCATTCGGTATCAACAAATCCGGGAGCCACAGCATTAACCCTTATACGTTTGCCTGCAAAAAATTTCACCAGATTCTTCACCAGTGCATGAACCGAAGCCTTGGTCACACCGTACGCCAACGAAACAGAATGTGGATGAATGGCCATCAACGAACCGGTAAACACAACGCAACCACCTTCTTCAAAAGAGGAATAAAGCTTTTGCATCAAAAAAACAGGAAAATGCACGTTTGCATTGAAAACCTTCAACCAGTTTTCGGGTTCAATTTGCAAAAAATCGCTTCGGTCTGTCATTCCTGCATTAAATACAACGCAACTAAGCGAAATTTGTTGTTCCGATAAAAAATGACTTATCGTATCAATTGAACTGAGATCGGAAATGTCGGCTTTCAACAACATGACTTTTGAAGGAAAACGTTGTTCAAATTCATTCCAAACCAGAGAAGCTGTTGTTTCATCGGATGAATAGGTCATTACAACCGACATGCCCTCTTTAAGCAATCGTTCACAAACTGCTTTACCAATTCCCCTGGTTGCCCCGGTTATAAGTGCGGTCTTACTCTTCATCCTGCTTTACAAAAGTTGGCTTGGCTTTACGTTCAGCGTGTAGCTGCTGGTCGTATGATTCATAAATGGTTTTCTTCAGCGATGAAGACGAAACTCCGTCGCCATAAGGAAAATAGAACACATCTACCCCCACCTCTTTCAGATAATCATATTTACCAAACCAGTCATCACCCACAACGAAAGCGTCAATATTCAGTTTCTTCACAATCTCGGTATGATCGAGCGTATGCTGCGGAATTACAAGATCCGGAGCTTTGAGCGCTTCAATAATCAACATCCGTTCGTTGAAAGGAATGATTGGAGCAGCCTTATACGACTTCACCAATTCGTCGGTACTTACGCCAACAATCAGAATATCTCCCAACCCTCTGGCATAATTAATCATTTTCAGGTGATTGGAGTGGAACATATCGAAAGTTCCGGATGTATAAACGATGGTTTTTTTATTGAACATGATAAAATCTTAGTAAAAACAGAATATAATTGTGATAAAAAAGAGCTAACTTGCAACGTTTTTACGGTTGGATTACTCTTTTTCCTGAATATGCAAAGGTATTTATTTATTTGAGTCCACCTGACTTTTTTACACATTTTTTCTTTGCTTTCACAGGAGAAAAACCCTTTCTCTGTCCAACCTGACAGTAAATTTACATCAAATTAGTCTTCTAAAACTTTTAAACGTTCACGTCCATGAATACATTTCTTGACTCTGATCTGGAATTGCTCAAAACCAAAGGGATTTCAGTAGAAACCTGTACTGAACAATTGAACCGTTTCGCTGCCGGATTTCCTTTCCTGCAAATAGAAAAAGCAGCCGCCATCAACGACGGAATTTTAAAAATTGAAACTTCTCATATCGATCACTATATCCAGTTCTGGACTGATTTTCTTGCCGAAAAGAAGAAAATTGTAAAGTTTGTTCCGGCTTCGGGAGCTGCAAGTCGTATGTTCAAAAACCTGTTTGAATTTATCGACAGTGAATCTGACACTCCCGTATCTGATTTTGAAAAGAAATTTTTCTCCGAAATTGAATATTTCGCTTTTTATGAAGCACTGAACACAATATGTTTTCATAACGAAGGCCGCACCATACCTCAACTTATCGAAGCCGGAGAATACAAAACCATCGTGCGCAACCTGCTTGAAGAAAAAGGGCTGAATTATCAAAATCTACCGAAAGGATTATTGCTTTTTCACCGTTATCCCGACGAAGTACGCACTCCGGTACAGGAACATCTGGCAGAAGGTGCCGCCTATGCTACCAACAACGAAGGTGAAGTCAACATTCATTTCACAGTTTCTACCGAGCACCGCAAACTGTTCGAACAGCATGTAAAAGAAAAGCTGGCTATCCTTGCTACAAAGAACAACCTTCATTATCACGTCTCTTTTTCGGAACAAAAACCTTCGACCGACACACTGGCTGCCGATGCCGACAACCAACCGTTCCGCGAAGATGGCAAATTGTTGTTCCGTCCGGGTGGACACGGGGCACTGATTGAGAACCTGAACGACATTAATGCCGACGTGGTTTTCATCAAAAATATTGACAACGTCACTACCGACAAACTTAAAAAACCAACCATTACATACAAACGCTTGCTGGCCGGCATACTTGTACAAACCCAAAAACAGATTTTCGGTTTCCTTCACGAACTGGACAATAAAGAGATTTCGGATGCTAAGCTGGAAGTGATCAAACAATTCTGTGCTTCCCGCCTTTCCATCCATAATCCGGCCATTGCAGGCTACAGTCGCGCAGAATTGATTCAATACCTGCACAACAAGCTGAACCGTCCGTTGCGGGTGTGCGGCATGGTAAAAAATGAAGGCGAACCCGGCGGCGGCCCATACATTGCAGTTAACGCGGACGGGACGGCTTCTCCTCAA
Source organism: Bacteroidota bacterium (assembly GCA_030706455.1). Taxonomy (GTDB): domain Bacteria; phylum Bacteroidota; class Bacteroidia; order Bacteroidales; family Paludibacteraceae; genus Microbacter. Next base: position 6,662 of record JAUZOL010000102.1, on the reverse strand, counting down.
ATCCTCGAAAGTTCCCAAATCGACACCTCCGATCCCGAAAAGGTAGAGCTGATGAAAAAAGCAACACACTTTAACCCGGTTGATCTGGTTTGTGCCATTAAAGATTACAAAGGAAAGAAGTTCGACCTTCCAAAATACGTAGATAAAAACACTGGCTTTATCTCTTCCAAATCCAAGAGCGGCAAAGAGCTGAAAGCGCTTGAATTGCCAGGTCTGTGGAACGGAGCCATGAGCGACTGGAACACCATTTTTGTGGACACTCCGGTAGAGACTTTCAGCCCGGTAAAAACAGTGAATGATTTATTGAGACCGGAACACCAGTAAATAAATTAAACCCCGAAGGTTTTAGAAACCTTCGGGGTTTGAAACCAAAATCCCATGTCCAAAACAATTTGTAAAACCACCGATAAAGCAAAGCTTGAAGAAAAACAAGCTGAAGAAAACTATCAGTGCAAGCGCTGCGGAGAGAAAGCCTCCAAAGAAAAATACGTTTGCAAGCCTGAGAAGATTGCAGACAAGTAATAAAATATTTCGGCCTCCAACTGAACCATTCAGCTGGAGGCATTTTTTTATCAAATCCAACCAGATAGCGTCCAACAAAGCTATTGCACAACGTCATTTATTTTGATTGACATTCTGACAATTATCTTATCCATTCTTCATCATTGCTAAAACTTCACCAATTTTTCAAGTCTTCAAATTCAACATTGGTAATTTTGGCTTTCTCGATTATATCTTTGACCTTTGATGCACATACGATCATGGCTGTATTTTCGAAACAAAAAATGTCAGAGCCGTCCCATGTATTGATATTAAATTCAGTACATCCGTGTATCGGATCACCATCTTCATCCACGTTTGTTATAGGGCCTGCTTTTCCCAATACTTGGAATCCAAAGTATCTCAAGTTGGAATCTTCAATAATAATGGGATAGCATGTCCAACCTGTAATTTCGGCTTGCTCTAAAAGAGACTTGCAATTTTCTGATATGGCAAAATTCCATGGATATTGATAACCAATAAGATCAAAGAATTTTCTCCCCTCGTCCACTTTAAAAATATTATTTTTGATTATGAAAGAAGGATCATGAAATGAACCAAAAATTTCATATTTTACTTTTGCTTCAATTCTTATTGCACTTCTTCTATATCCCAATTGAAATGTATAAAAAGGAATCATTTTGTAATATTTATCAACTGTTCCACCATTTACAACTTATTCTATACCGTCATACTTGAGAATCCCACGACGCCTCTTATTCACAAACAAAGTCGACAAATTTAAAGTGATCAAATATGTCAAAATAAAAATCTGCATAGCATTTATCTCCACGTTCAATTAAAGTCACATTGGAGTCACATATTGCATTATAATAATATTCAAGAATTATTCTATTTTGACTTTGTATCACTTTATTGGGTTCACCAAAAACAACCTTAAAATCTTTTATTGATTTCCCTTTTAAATCATAATCCTTGATCAGTTTATATGCTAAACTATCACTTCGTATTCCCTTACACCCTAATTTATCTGTTTGCCATATTGTATTAGCCTTTTTTGCAGGATTTTTGCAGGATGTAATGCTCCCAATTGCTATGAATATTAATATAAATAATCTTCCTGTACACATCTTGTTTTGATAATCATCTTATCTAAAATAATACAACGTTTATTTTATTGTGTTCATTGCAATGCCAATTCTATATCGTCTCTTTTGACCGTAGTCAGCCCATCTTCAAGAGTTTCCCCATGGCTATCTATAAATTCAACCAAATATTCTTTCCCCTGATCAAATACACACAAAATCGTTCCTATAGTATTTTGAGGAATTTTTTGTGATATTTTAATGGAGGCTTTAACCACATCATTTTCTTTGAGTATAACCATTTTACATGTATCTTCTATAGTTAGTGCAGTTATCAGGCGAGCCACCAGCCTGTCCGACGGATTTTCCAATCCGACAACAAAAAGGATAAGGATTTGCAATCCGATACTAAAAAAACCTTTCAAATGTAGCAATATTTCTTTACTTGCCATGAAAAACATGGATCGTTTTGTCTTAAAATTCAAGATTTCACTTGGGTGCAGCGACCTCCGAGTCGCTGTTAATTATTTGTGCGATTTGGAAATCGCACCACCCAATCGAGCCTCTTATAAAAGCTTACTTTCAAAGTCCTATTTTCAAGCATTTATTGTTTTCTGAGTGAATATTCCATTCATCCCTTTCCAACCTCCATTTTTCACCTTTATTATAGATTCCTGCCATTTGCCGCTATCAAAAAATTTCGTTAGCTTTGCATATCAAAGAGCTGTCAATTAAACACTTAATAATCAACATTTTAAATTTCAGAGGGTATGATTTATTCACATGAAGTAGAACAAATGTGTGTGGTAAAAAAAGGTCCTAACCACGGACCAGCTCCCATTCCTCAAGAAGGAAAATGGGTTCAGGCTAAGGAAATTAAAGATATTTCCGGTTTAACTCACGGTGTGGGATGGTGTGCACCACAACAAGGCGCTTGTAAACTAACACTGAACATCAAAGACGGTATTATCCAGGAAGCTTTGATCGAAACTATCGGTTGTTCGGGTATGACTCACTCTGCAGCTATGTCTGCTGAAGTTCTTCCCGGCAAAACCATTCTTGAAGCATTGAATACCGACTTGGTTTGCGATGCTATCAACACTGCAATGCGCGAATTGTTCTTACAAATTGCTTACGGACGTTCTCAGTCTGCTTTCTCGGAAGGTGGTCTGCCAATCGGTGCCGGTCTCGAAGACTTAGGTAAAGGTCTCCGTAGCCAGGTAGGTACAATGTACGGTACTTTGGCAAAAGGCGTTCGTTACCTCGAAATGGCTGAAGGTTACTGCACACGCATCGGCTTGGACGAAGACGGTGAAGTAATCGGCTACGAATTCGTTCACATGGGCAAATTCATGGATATGGTTAAGAAAGGCGTTAATGCTGCTGAAGCTTTGGAAAAAGCAAAAGGTTCGTACGGTCGCTTCAAAGAAGCTGCTAAATATATTGACCCGCGCCACGAATAATCTCGTGATGCAGAATGATGTATTATTAATTATTAATTTTTAATTCGAACAAAAATTATGGCTTTATTTGAAAGTTACGACCGCCGTATTAACCAGGTAAATGCGGCTCTCAATCAATACGGAATCAAAGACATCGACGAAGCTAAGGCTATCTGCGATGCAAAGGGCATTGATCCTTACAAAATTTGTGAAGAAACTCAGCCTATCTGCTTCGAAAATGCAAAATGGGCTTACGTAGTAGGCGCTGCCATTGCTATCAAAAAAGGTTGCACAACTGCTGCTGATGCTGCAGAAGCAATCGGTATCGGCTTGCAGTCTTTCTGCATCGCCGGTTCTGTAGCCGACGATCGTAAAGTAGGTATCGGTCACGGTAACCTCGGCGCTCGTTTGTTGCGCGAAGAAACACAATGTTTCGCATTCTTAGCAGGTCACGAATCTTTCGCTGCTGCTGAAGGTGCTATCAAAATCGCTGAAATGGCAAACAAAGTACGTACAAATCCTTTGCGCGTTATTTTGAACGGTTTGGGTAAAGATGCCGCTATGATCATCTCTCGTATCAACGGCTTTACTTATGTACAAACTCAGTTCGACTATGCTTCGGGCGCTTTGAACGTAGTAAAAGAAAAACCTTATTCAACAGGTCTTCGTGCTAAAGTAAAATGCTACGGCGCTGACGACGTTCGCGAAGGTGTTGCTATCATGCGCGCTGAAGGCGTTGACGTTTCCATCACAGGTAACTCAACCAACCCAACACGTTTCCAACACCCTGTTGCAGGTACTTACAAAAAAGAATGCAACGAACAAGGTAAACCATATTTCTCTGTTGCTTCAGGTGGTGGTACAGGTCGTACTCTTCACCCCGACAACATGGCTGCTGGTCCTGCTTCTTATGGTATGACCGACACTATGGGTCGTATGCACGGTGATGCTCAGTTTGCCGGTTCTTCTTCCGTTCCTGCTCACGTTGAAATGATGGGCTTCCTCGGAATGGGTAACAACCCAATGGTTGGTGCAACCGTTGCTGTTGCCGTTGCTATCGCAGAGGCATGCAAATAAGAAGATTCCAGAATTCAAGATTCCAATGATTCAAGATTATCTTAAATGAGCATCCCGAAAGAAATGGAATACTGGAATTCTCAATCTTGAAATTCGCTAATATAAAACTGCCTCAGCATTCGTGCCGGGGCAGTTTTTTTATACACCAACAATCATGAGTCGAATAAAAACTTTCTTTACAGCCTCCGTTTTGCTGTTCATTTGTGCTTTAAGCCTGAATGCCCAACAAAACCAGAAAGGCAGAACTGATGTATCGGTCAGTCAGTTCAAAGAGTATCTGGCAAAAAATCCGTCAGTCACACTGCTCGATGTCAGAACACCGGAAGAGTTTGCTGCCGGACATCTGAAAAATGCAGTCAACATCCCGGTTAACGACCCCGATTTTGACGCTAAAGTTTCAAAATTTGACAAAACCAAAGCCGTGATGGTCTATTGCCGCTCTGGGCACCGCAGCGTGGTAGCTTCCGGAAAATTACTTACACTCGGATTTATCAGCATCATTAACCTTGAGAAAGGCATCAACAGCTGGCAGGTAGCCGGCGAAAACGTGGTTAAATAGTTATTCAGGCAAACAGGCTATCTCTTTCGATGATGAAATCGACGGAATAGCCCTTAAAACAAAAAGATTATGTGGTTATTATTGGGTGCACTCTCTGCACTTTTGTTAGGAATCTACGATGTTGCAAAAAAGGTTTCGCTTCAAAAAAACGCGGTTATTCCGGTACTTTTTTCGTCCATCGTTATTTCCTGTCTTATTTTATCGCCGCTGCCGATATTGTCGCACTACTTGCCCGACACGATGAAAGGCACGCTGCTGTATGTTCCGCCAATGGATGGCAGAGCGCATTTTTACATCTTACTGAAATCTCTGTTGGTGTTATCTTCATGGCTGTTTGGTTACTTCGCAATGAAGCACCTGCCCATCACAATCGTTACACCGATTGAAGCCACACGACCACTCTGGACGCTACTCGGCGCTTTGGTCATTTTTTCGGAAAGATTATCCCCGTATCAATGGATTGGAGTATCCGTAACATTGATTTCGTTCTACCTTTTTTCAATGGTTGGAAAGAAAGAAGGTGTGGTTTTCCACAACAATAAATGGGTCTTTTTTATTATCTTAGCAGCGCTAACGGGTGCCGCCAGCGGACTCTATGACAAGTTTTTGATGAGAGAATTCAACCGGGTAGGAGTTCAGGTATATTATCTTTTCTACCAGGCAATTATAATGGGCATCATCACTTTATTTCTCTGGTATCCGAAACGTAAAACATCGACGCCGTTTCAATGGCGATATTCGATTATCGGTATTTCGGTATTCCTTACCTTGGCCGACTTTGTCTATTTCTTTGCACTATCCGATCCCGACGCTATGATATCACTTCTATCCACCGTGAGAAGAGCCGGAGTTGTAGTATCATTCTCAATCGGAGCTTTTGTCTTTAGAGAAAAAAACATTAAAATCAAATTTATTTGTCTTGCAGGTGTCATAACCGGTACTTTGATCTTGTTACTGGGTAAATAACCGGCACTAACCTGCATTTTTCAAAAACTCTTTAATATCATACAAAGTGAACGTATTATCACGCATATACGGTCACACGTTCATTGAATTAAAACATACACTATCAGATTGATAAATGACCTTCGTGTCAATTTGCCTGAATTATAATTTAGATACATATTTTTGGCATATTTAATACATAAAATTACCAAATAACAGTTCGAAAAGTTGTTTTCTGCTCCGAGAATGCTTAAAATTGCAGCAAAAATATCACACCATGGATATAGAAAAACTGATGCATTCGCTGGAAGCAAAACACCCCGGCGAACATGAATATTTGCAGGCAGTACACGAAGTACTGTTAAGTATCGAGGAGGTTTATAACCAACACCCGGAGTTCGAAAAAGCAAAAATAGCCGAACGTCTGGTGGAACCCGACCGGATTTTCACGTTCAAAGTTCCCTGGATTGACGACAACGGCGAGGTACAGGTCAACCTGGGTTATCGCGTTCAGTTCAACAACGCCATCGGCCCTTACAAAGGAGGTCTCAGGTTTCACTCGTCAGTCAACCTGTCTATTTTGAAATTTCTGGGCTTCGAACAAATATTTAAGAACGCATTGACCACTCTTCCGATGGGAGGAGCAAAAGGTGGTTCGGACTTTAACCCAAGAGGCAAATCGGATGCCGAAGTGATGAGATTCTGCCAGTCGTTTATGCTGGAACTCTGGAAACACATCGGCCCCGAAACTGATGTACCGGCCGGCGATATTGGCGTGGGAGCACGTGAAATCGGTTACCTGAACGGCATGTACAAAAAACTCACCAACACGGTGACAGGCGTTTTGACAGGGAAAGGTCTCGAATACGGAGGATCACTGATTCGTCCGGAAGCTACCGGTTTTGGAGGATTGTATTTCGTACAACAAATGCTCGAAACGGCCGGCGATTCGCTGAAAGGAAAAACCGTTGCAATCTCCGGTTTTGGCAACGTAGCCTGGGGTGCTGCACTGAAAGCCAACCAGCTTGGCGCAAAAGTGATAACAATTTCCGG
>JAUZOL010000101.1 GCA_030706455.1 Bacteroidota bacterium | reverse complement strand
GTTGTTGAAAAAGATGATCGCTCCGTTTATTTTGCGACGAACAAAAGAAGAAGTAGCTCCCGAGTTGCCGAAACTCTCGGTACAGGTGGTCTATTGCGAGATGGAAGAAGATCAGGCCAAACTCTACGAAGAAGAGAAGTCGAAGGTGCGGAACGAAATTCTCGAAACCCGCGAACAGGCCAGTCGGTTGAAGATGTCCAATTATGTGCAACAGGCACTTACCCGCCTGCGCCAGATTGCCAATCATCCGGCTTTGTGCGGATACGACGATTATCCTTCGGGGAAATACGATTCGATTATCGAAGCGCTGGAAAATGTCCGCAACCGGAAGCATAAAGTACTGATATTTTCTTCGTTTGTGATGCACCTGAATCTTTTTAGGACTTATTTTGAGGAGAACAATCTAGACTACTGTATGTTGACAGGCGAAACCACCAACCGGCAGGAAGTGGTGGAACGCTTCCAAAACAACCGGGATATCTCCTTCTTCCTGATATCGATCAAAGCCGGTGGCGTAGGACTGAACCTGACGGCAGCCGATTATGTATTTATCGTCGACCCGTGGTGGAATCCAGCGGTGGAGATGCAGGCTGTCAGTAGGGCTCACCGCATCGGGCAACAACAGAATGTATTTGTGTACCACTTTATTACACGCGGAACGATTGAAGAAAAAATACGTCTCTTGCAGGAAGAAAAAGTAGGACTGGCCAAGACCTTCGTCAACTCCGAGAACAACATCCAACCCTCCGATCTGGATGCTTACCTGGAATTGGTGATGGAATAACTTTTCGCCAAATTTTGTTTTTAACATTTCTTGAGCTAACTTTGCAGCCTGAAAAGCAGAATTGCGGTGTACAACGCAACATGCTGTTTTTCAATCTATCCATAATTGGGGTGCCTTATCATAACGGGCTGAGATTATACCCTTTGAACCTGTCCGGGTAATTCCGGAAAGGGAATGAGCATTTATCCTCATCGTTTTTTAAGCCCTCATCACATTTTGTTAAACTCTAAAAAACTGAATGTTATGAGAAAAATTTTGTTGGCTGCCTTGGTGCAGTTATTTGTGCTATCCCTTTCGGCACAGAGCGTTGTGAAAGGGCGAGTGGTGGACGAAACCGGGCTGCCGCTTCCGGGAGCTTCCGTTGTTATTGGTACACAAGGACAAAGTACCGATGCAAACGGGCTATTCAAATTCAATTCTGTGTCGGGTAAATCGGCAAAAATAAAAGTTTCTTTTGTGGGATTTTCAACTGTAGAACAAGCTGTTAAAGTTCCGTTCAACGGTGAAATTAAGTTGCAAAAAACATCCCGTCAGATGGACGAAGTAACCGTACTTTCGACCCGGGCTACCGATAAATCGCCGGTGGCTTACACCAATATCGGCAAAGAGACACTGGCAAAGAGCAACCTGGGACAGGATGTACCCTACCTGCTCTCAATGACTCCGTCGTTTGTTCCTTCGTCGGATGCCGGAACCGGAATCGGTTACACCAATTTTCGCATCCGGGGCACAGACGCCACCCGTATCAACGTGACCATCAATGGTATTCCTTACAACGATGCCGACGAACAGAGCACCTACTGGGTGGATGCCCCTGACCTCACTTCGTCGGTAGAAAACCTGCAGGTACAGCGTGGAGTAGGAACCTCTACTAACGGATCGGGGGCTTTTGGCGCTAATATCAACATGCAAACCGAAAACTACGCGCCGAAAGCATCGGGCGAATTGAATGTGTCGTATGGTTCATTCAATTCATCTAAAATGACGGCCAAAGCAAGCTCGGGCCTGATGAATAACCACTGGGCTATCGACACCCGGCTATCAGCCGTAAGCTCCGACGGCTACATCGACCGGGCATCGGTAAACATGAAATCCTATTTTCTGCAGGCTGGTTATTACGGAGAAAAGACAACCATGAAATTCCTTACATTTGGCGGAACGGAGAAGACTTATCATGCCTGGGATGGCGTTCCTGGCGACTCGCTGAAGACCAACCGCACCTACAACGAATGCGGGTTTATGGGGTTAGATGCCAATGGGAAACCGCTCTTTTACAAAAACCAGACGGATAACTACACGCAAACCAACTATCAGTTACTGGGAGTTCACAGTTTTTCAACGGCACTTTCGCTAAACGCAGGGCTCCACTATACCCGTGGCGACGGTTACTACGAGGAGTATAAACAAGATCAATCGTTGAAGAAATATGCATTGTCGCCTTATACGATTAATGGGACAAGCTATAGTACAAGCGATCTGGTTCGTCAGAAAAAGATGGGCAACGACTTTGCCGGAGGAGTCTTCTCCCTCAATTATAGTAAAGAAAAGTTGTCGGCTCAGTTTGGCGGTGGCATTAACCGATATTGGGGAAACCATTGGGGCAATGTGACTTGGGTAAAAAACTATGTCGGTAATGTTTTACCCGACCTTGAATATTACCGCAGCAGAGTCAGCAAATGGGACGCAAATGTTTACCTAAAGGGCAACTACGAATTACTTCCGAAGTTGAATGTATATGGTGATCTTCAATATCGCCGGGTGACATACTCGCTAAATGGGACCAATGATAAATGGGACAGTTCCATAAACGGAATGCAGCTTCTAGATCTGGATAAGAAATTCAATTTCTTCAATCCTAAAGCTGGCTTACTATATCGACCCGACAGCCAAAACGAGGTTTTCGCCTCGTTTGCCCTGGCACATCGTGAACCCACACGTACCAACTACACCAATGCGGGCAGTAGCGAAAAACCTACTTCCGAAGCGCTGTACGATTATGAATTGGGTTATCAGTTCAAGAGCGGAAACGTCAGTCTCGGTGCAAACCTCTATTATATGTACTACAAAAATCAGCTGATATTAACCGGTAAAGTGAGCGATATTGGAGAGGCGCTGACCTCTAATATTCCTGAAAGTTACCGCTCGGGGATCGAACTGACCGCCGGAGTGAAGATTACGAACTGGCTGAAGTGGGATGGCAACCTGACCCTGAGTCGCAATAAAATCAAAAACTTTACAGAATATGATGTCGACGTATATGATGCTGATGGAAACTGGGTGAATAGCCAAAGCAATAAATTGGGGACTACAAATATTGCCTACTCTCCTACCACCATTGGTAATAGCTTAATTACCGCATCGTTTAAAAACATCGAAGTCGGGCTACAGTCGTCTTATGTGGGCAAGCAATACATCGACAATACGTATAGCAACAACCGTTCTCTTTCTTCCTACTTCGTTAATAATCTTCGGATTAATTATACGATACAACACGTACTCTCTTTGAAAGAAATCGCATTCAGTCTGGCACTGAATAACCTGTTCAACAAACAATATCTGTCGAACGGTTACGTATGGTACAGCTACTATCAAGGCAATAACCGTGTAAACGACCTTCGCTATTTTCCTCAGGCAGGCTTCAATTGCCTTGCAGGAGTAGCAATACGATTTTGAGCATAGTTACGTGAATTATCTGATATGAACACGAAGGCCCGGGCTTAAAAAAGTCCGGGCCTTTCATTTCCTTTATCAAATCATTCACTTTTATTTTTATATGAGTTCCCATTGCATAATCTTTGTTATATTGAATAGAAATATTATCTTTGTACACAGCTAATGCATTTTGCAGCCATGAAAGAAGAACACCAAAGAAAACAAACTGCCGTTGGCACAACAAAATAAATTATACATGCTATTTAAATCGCTGTAAATTAAAATTATACAATCTAATATCATTACAACAAATATCAAAGAAAAACTAATATTGTAACTTGTTTTTGCATCCTTTGAAGAAAGGATTTATTGTTTATAAGTTTCGTGCACGAACACGAAATTGGGATAAGAGAGAGATTATCACATCAAATAAAAGGATATTAGATAGTTAAATATTCTAAAAACAAGAGCAATAATGAGACCTTTTCAAAACTAAAAGAAACCAACAAATAAGTATAACCTTAAAACTATTGTCAATATTCATGAAGCTAACATCCTAATCCCTACTCCACATTTCTGATCGCAGGAAGAACAGTACTGCATCCTTCATAAGAATCACCTGTTTAAATATCGATCAGGGAAAAAGTTTTGAATTTTCTTTTTCCCATTTGCACCTAAAGTATTTACAAAAAATACTCTCTACAATTAATCAAAATCACGTTTTCGTGTTCGGACACGGATAAAACCTTTTTGACCTTTAAACAACTCTCTATTTTCAAAGTGTTTATGAAAAAAATCAAGTGTTTATTTCTATTATTGATCTTATGCTCATTTACTGCTGCATTAGCTCAGCAGAGTGGCAATGTCACAGGGGTAATTACCGATGAGAAAGGCGAAGCCATCATCGGTGCTGCCGTCAAACTTAAGGGCAGTACTGTCGGTACCGTTACAGATATCGATGGTAAGTTCTCGTTAAAAGCGCCTGCCAGTTCAGTTTTATCAATCAGTTATGTTGGGTACACCCCACAAGAAATCTCAGTTAATGGTCGTACCACCATCAGTGTTCAACTAAAAGAAGACACAAAAAAACTGGATGAAGTCGTCGTAATTGGTTACGGCACAGTAAAAAAGCGGGACTTAACAGGCGCCGTCTCTTCTGTAAGCGGTAAAGATCTGGCAAAGAATCCAGTATCTAATGTAACTGAAGCATTGCAAGGTCACCTGCCTGGTGTAAACGTATTATCTCAGGATGGACGTCCGGGCGCCACTGTTTCTATTAAAGTGCGTGGCGGCGGTTCTATTACCCAAAGCAATGACCCTATTTTTATTGTCGATGGTTTTCCGGTTAGTGGAATTTCAGATATACCTGCCGACCGTATTGAAAGCATTGATGTGTTAAAAGATGCGTCTTCTACAGCAATTTATGGAGCGCGCGGTGCAAACGGGGTAATTCTTGTAACAACAAAGGATGCAAAAGGAGAAAAAACATCTGTTACTTACAGCAGCTACATTCAATCCAAAAGCGCAGCAAAAACATTAGGCGTTGTAGATAATGCTCAAGATTATGTAGGTTATACCTGGGGTTATGCCGGATTGTTAGGAAATACAGCAACACCAGCAACCAGTTCATATTTCCCAATTGGAACAAGCTTTTTTGGCTTGGGAACAGATCCGAATGCAGCTGCAAACTGGGCAAAGTATGGCACAATGAAAACCCATAACTACACAAACGATCTGCTTCGTTCTACACTTTCACAGAATCACAATCTGAGCATATCCGGAGGTTCTGAAAAAACGAAATTGCTTTTTGAAGCCAGTTACCTGAATGATAAAGGTATTCGCATCAATTCGGGATACGAGCGCTGGAACGCATCTTTGAAAGTCTCTCATCAACTTGCAAAGAAAATGAAGATGGGATTGAACTTAGCTTACATGCAAGCTACTACTAACGGAAAAAATGATGTTGGCAACTTAGCAAGTTCTTATCAATACAGATGTATTGAACCTCTGGGAGATGGAAGTAACTACAGTGGCTGGGGTAATGGCGATGCCAATGTAGATCTTTCAAAAAATGTAGTAGATATCATCAACAACATTACTCAGGTAAATAAAGACCAGAATTTAAGAGGACAAGGAACCTTCAACTGGGAGATTATTAACGGCCTTATTTTGAATGATGAATTAGGTTTAGGTAGATCCTGGAGTGATGATAAGTATTGGGATAATGGTTATAATACCGCATATAAGTATGCTAAATTGAATGAATCAGCTGGCTGGAATACACGTAATGCAGTCACCTTAAACTATAAAGTGCCAGGCTTAGGCAAAAGTAATAGTTTGAATCTTTTAGCAGGGCAGGAAGTTATATTATCCAACAGTAATAAAACCTGGATCTATGGTGCCGGCTATCCCGTTACTTTTGGCTTCAATGATGCCTTTGGACAGATCACAATGACAGATCCGGGCAAGGGGAAAGATGAGCGTGGTTATACGATTGGAACTCCCGACAGAACATTATCTTATTTTGGACGCGCAAATTATTCACTTTTAGATCGCTATCTGTTAACAGCAACATTCCGTGCTGATGGTTCCACCAAATTTGCTCCAAACAATCGTTGGGGTTATTTCCCGGCAGCCGCATTGGCATGGCGTCTTTCTGATGAACCTTTTATGGCAAGTACTAAGTCTTGGTTAGATAACCTGAAAGTGAGATTGTCTTATGGTGAATCAGGTGCCGACAATATCAGCTCTTCTTTGTGGAAAGATGTTTGGACAACAAGTACGGCTACAGTGAATGGCGTATTAGTTACCACATACAAACCAGGCGATATGCTACCAAATCCTAATTTGAAATGGGAAACTACCATCTCACGGAACTTAGGTGTTGATTTCGGTTTTTGGAACAACCGTTTGAGCGGTACAGTAGAACTTTACTACAACACAAACAAAGACTTGTTGCTGAGAGTTCCGGTTGATGTTACAACAGGATATCAATATCAATACCAAAATATGGGTGAAACTTCCAACAAGGGAATTGAATTGTCTTTGAATGCAGGCATTATTAAATCGAAAGATTTCAATTTAAAAGCAGGTATCAACTACAACTATAACATCAATAGAATCGAGCAACTGGCTCCAGGTATGATAACCACTTATGGACAGATTTTCGGATCTACCACCAAACTTCCGACTTACGAATATCAATTAATTAAAGGACATTCGGTAGGTACGTTAATGAGTTATCATAACGCTGGTTTTTATGGCGTTAATGACTTTGATTACAATGCGTCTACAAAAACATATACTTTGAAATCGGGCGTTGCTGATTTCCCATTGAGCGTTAACTATCCGGGTCAAAAACTATTCAATCTTGCTTCGGGACAAAAAGCGTTCCCCGGATGTTTAAAAATAGCTACAAATGCAGATGGCACGGCAACTCTGAATCAATATGACATGACTCCCAAGCATACCGGAGGATTCAATCTGAATGGCAATTATAAGAATTTTGATTTCAGCGCCAACTTCACATGGCAGAGAGGTGGAAAAATATTCAATGCTCAGGCAATGAATGACTTCTATGGAAATAAAGATGGATCTTTAGGAGCAAACCATTTTGCTTATTTCAACAATAGCTACAGATTATGGGAAGTTAAAGACGGACAAATGACATATTACTCTGATCCTGACAATTTGAACCGTATCAATGCAAATGCTTCTTATGCTTTACCAACTTTCGAAAATGCCATAATGCTTGACAACTGGGTTGAAGATGCATCTTTCCTGCGTTTAGCTACATTGACAATAGGTTATACGTTACCAAAATCGTTACTGAAGAAGCTTACTATCCAGAATGTACGAGTTTATGCAACGGGCAATAACTTGTTCTGTCTGACCGGTTATTCCGGACTTGACCCTGAAGTTGACTCTGTTACTTCAAGCGGCAATTTCCCTACTCCGGGTGTTGACTTTAGTTCATATCCGCGTGCACGGACATTTACTTTGGGTTTAAGCGTAACATTTTAATGACATTTAATTGAAAACAACATGAAAAAGAAATTAATATACACGTTATTGACTGCTTGCACTTTAGCAACAACAATAACATCTTGTAAAGATTTCCTCGAAGTATCTTCTCCTTCGGTGGTAGATGCAGCTTTTGTCTATAAAGATTTGAGTACAGCAGAAGCTGCTATGGCAGGGCTTCGTGATAAATGGCGCGAATGTTCCGGATCTTATGTGTATGGCGCAGGAGCTTTTTATGCATTGGACGTTCCCGGATCTGATATAGAAAGACATCCGGAATCCTACAGCGGACAGTTACAAAGACATTATCCGGAAGGATTATATGAAAATGGCACAAAGATTGCCACATTTTGTAGCACTTACAGCATAGACCAAGCCGATGGTAAAAATACATATACCGCCCTGTATGCTGTAATTATGTTGGCAAACAATGCTATTTCTGCCATTGAGGCACACAGCGATTATAAAACAATTATAGATGCCAAAACGCCATCTGCATGGGGATTCCTGTACGGCCAGGCAGTTGCTGCCCGTGCCCAGTGTTATTTGGATTTGACACGCTATTATGGCGATGTTCCTTACCTGACACAAGGAGGTCAAAACGTTTCCGGCTTAACCCCTCGCGATGTGATCTATGAAGGTGAAATTGCCAAACTGAAACTGGTAGAACCATTGATGTACCGACCTGGCGAAATCGATTCTAAAGGAGCTGCTGTAGGTAAGGGCGTATTTACCCGCACTTTCGTACAAGGTTTGATCGGACGTATGTGCCTCTATGCCGGTGGCTATGCTACCCGTCGTAATGACATGAAATATGTTGACGCAGCAGGAAACTCCCTGTCTTTTGATAAAATCGGAGCAGATAACAACGGTTCGTTTTACGGACGTCGGCAGGATTTCAAAAAATTCTATACCATAGCACAGACTTATCTTGATGCTGCGGTAGCTAATTCTGGAAGTGCTATATTCCATGCAACAGATACTCGTGGAACGGATGCGTTGGGCCGCATTTACAATAATCCTTACCAGCTATTCTTCCAACAGTTGGGAGATAATGTAGGATCTACGAAAAATGCAGATGAATCTATCTACGAGATACCTATGACGAGAGGTGTTTCCAATGAACGCCCTTATTCTTCAGGACGTGTTTCTGATGGTGGTAGTACAAATCAATATCCATGTAAAGGTTATGGACAAGCGCGCATACAACCGGCATATTACTATGGTTGGTTTGACAACAACGATATGCGTCGTGATGTTACCGTTACAGTTACCGGAAGTAATGGAAAAGGAGTCGAAAAATTAATTCCGTTTACACCTGGTAGCAAAGCTTCCGGCGGAGGTTTGTGTTTGAATAAATTTGATGAAAACCGTCAGGCCAGTCCTTACACCGCATCGCAACGTAATTCAGGTATCAACGCTCCCTTTATGCGTATTTCAGACATTATGTTGCTTGATGCAGAAGTGAACGCTGTATTAGACGCTAATAGTACTGTCGCTTATAATTTGCTTAAGAAGGTACACGAACGTGCTTTTGCTTCGGCTGCCCTCGCAAATGTTGATGGGTTTATTTCAGCCGCAGGATCATTGTACAAAGCTATTATCAAAGAACGTGCATTGGAATTCGGTGGCGAAGGTGATCGCCGTAATGTATTGCTTCGTACAGGTTTGATCGCAGAAGCGGTTGCTCAGACCCGTGCTACCAATACAGCAATGGTTAGTGCACTGGCTGACAACAATAAACTTGCCTACACATTTGCAAATGGCAATACAATTTCAGCTTACATCTGGACAGCAACGGGAGACCTTAAAACGGCAAAAGGCTACCGCCTAACCACACAATGTCCTGACGAAACGAATCCATACTTATTCCCGGGATGGAGAGGTCAGTTTGACAGTTGGGAAACTCTGGGAGCTGCAGCAATTTCGGGTAATAAAACAAACGTTGCCATCAAAGGATTGTTCAGCCAGTGGACTCCCACTAAAGTAAAAATCACCTATGCAGATAACACAACTGCTACTGTATCCGGCATGACCTTCTTGACTATGATGCAAAAAATGAAAGATGGCTCTGCAAAAAGTATAGTTGAACAAGATTCCGGTTTAGGCATGGCTCTTACGGCTTGGGGATCTCAAATTGCAAGCAATGGAACTGAGTTTTATCAAAACTTCTTCCCAAGTTTTGACGGGACAATAGCACCTATCTATTTCTATCCGATTAATAGTAATACGGTGAATAGTTCAAACGGAACTATCACTAATGGATATGGATTTGTGCAGCAATAAATAAGTTCTAATCTATCAAAGAATAAATCGGTCGGTTTATCGACCGGCCGGTTTAGTTTCTACACATCAATCAAAGAGTCCGGCGCAAAACCGGACTCTTTGATTTGAAAACCTTAAAACCCATGGCACGAACCAGAATTTATTCACTCCTGTTGATCCTTCTGTGCCTGCCCTTATGTATCCAAGCACAAAAAGAGAAAGCGAAATCCAGCGGTAAGAACCAGACCGAATGGATTGTATGCAAATTTTTAGATAAAACAAAAGATAGTGTCCGCGTATTGGGAAATCCCCGGACAATTTCTTCTAAATTCGGGAAAGCCGTTTTGTTTGACGGAACAAGAGATGGTATTTTAATCAGTCAAATGCCATTGGCCGGATTAGAGCAATTTACCGTTGAAGCTATCTTCCGACCTGACGAGGGAGGAAAATTTGAACAACGGTTCTTTCATTGCGGTGAAATTAAAGGAAGCCGCGTAATGATGGAACTCCGTTCCACTTCCAAAGGTTGGTATTTCGATGCTTTTCTGAATGCCAACGATTCAAAAAAAACATTAGTCGACTCCACGCTGCTGCATCCATCGAACCAATGGTACCATGTAGCATTTGTCGTTGACAAGGGAAAGCTTACCACCTATGTCAATGGCAAAAAAGAGTTGCAGGAAAACATTCCGATGACTCCGTTTTTCACGGGTAAAACTTCCCTCGGAGTCCGACAAAATGAACTGTCATGGTTCAAAGGAGCCATTTACAAAATCAGAATCACACCCAAAGCCTTAACACCCGACCTCTTCATCAAAAAATAACAACCTGCCTGCCGAACCATTCAACCTGAACTCATTTTTTAATCTATAAATTCATTACCGATGAGAACAATGAAGGTATTCCTTCTTTCTGTTTTGTCTGTAGTTTTTTGCGCTCAAACGGGCAAGGGACAGGACAATTCGAGATTGACACAGGATGCAGAACAAACCATGCTGAAAGCTACCCGCTTCATGGTTGAAAAAGCAAGTACAAATGGCGGTTACGTGTGGTACTACGCTCCCGATTTTAGCCGTCGCTGGGGGGAGATGGAGGCAACCAAAACAATGATCTGGCTCCAGGATCCGGGAACCACACTTGTGGGGCACATGTTACTCGATGCCTATCGTGCCACGGGCGAAGAGTATTATTATCAGGCTGCCGCAAAAGCAGCCAATGCTATCATCTACGGGCAACATCCCGAAGGAGGCTGGAACTATCTGATCGATTTTGCCGGTGACCGCTCGTTGAAACAGTGGTACAACACCGTTGGTAAAAACGGCTGGCGTCTCGAAGAATTCCAGCATTATTACGGCAACTGTACTTTCGACGACAATGTCACTTCAGAAACCGCCCGTTTCCTACTGCGGATGTACCTGGCCAAACTCGACCCGGTATACAAACCTGCGTTAGACAAAGCGATCGGTTTTATCCTGAAAAGTCAGTACCCCATCGGTGCCTGGCCGCAGCGTTTCCCTCTGATGTACGACTTCAACAAGCAGGGTCATCCCGATTATACTTCTTACTACACCTACAATGACGATGTGATCTGGGAAAATATCCATTTCCTCATCCAATGTTACCTGACATTGGGAGAACAACGCTTTCTCGACCCGATTAAACGGGCCATGACCTTTTACATCATCTCGCAGGATGGCAGTGGAGGATGGGGACAACAGATGGATTTGAACCTTCAAACAGCCGGCGCCCGCACCTACGAACCTAAAGCGC
>JAUZOL010000100.1 GCA_030706455.1 Bacteroidota bacterium | reverse complement strand
TGGAGGTAATGCGAATTCTTCGCTTAACTCATTTTTTTTTTTGTCCGTCAATTGGCAGAGACGGATAAGCGTGAGTTCAGTAAGTAATCGTTTGTTTCGGCTGAGCCTGAAATTCATGTCGCAGTCGTTTATGACTGCCAGCGCCGAATAAAGAAAGTCATTGGGGCACTTCTGAGCCTGCGTGGCGTAGGACTCTTTAACCGAATCGGCAACTTCGAGCAGTTGTACCGTTTCAGGGTCTTTGCACATGAGCACATCCCGCAGGTGAGAACTGAGACCTCCTACGAAATTGTGGGCATCGAAGCCCTTATTCAGGATTTCGTTGAAGATGAGCAGAGCTTCCTTTACCTTGTTTTCGAGAAATACGTCGGTCAGCTTGAAATAATAGTCGTAGTCGAGAACATTCAGGTTTTGGATTACGGACTGATAAGTGATGTCGTTTCCGCAAAAACTCACCACCTGATCGAAGATGGAAAGCGCATCGCGCATACCACCGTCTGCTTTTTGTGCAATCACGTTCAGTGCTTGCGGTTCGGCGTTGATGCCTTCTTTGTTGGCAACGTGCTGGAGATGTTCCACCGTATCGTTTACGCTGATGCGGTTGAAGTCGTATATCTGACAGCGAGAAAGAATGGTAGGTAAAATTTTATGCTTTTCGGTGGTGGCCAAAATGAAAATGGCGTGTGCCGGTGGCTCTTCCAGCGTTTTCAGGAATGCGTTGAAAGCCGAAGTCGATAGCATGTGAACCTCATCGATAATATAAACGCTGTAGTGTCCGATTTGTGGCGGTATGCGCACCTGATCGATCAGTGTACGAATGTCGTCGACAGAGTTGTTGGAGGCAGCATCGAGTTCGTGAATATTATAGGAGCGTTGCTCGTTAAAGGCACGGCACGATTCGCATTCGTTGCAGGCTTCAAATTCCGGGGTCAGGTGTGCGCAGTTGATTGTTTTTGCAAAAATACGGGCACAGGTTGTTTTGCCTACTCCGCGGGGTCCGCAGAAGAGGTACGCATGAGCCAAATGATTGTTCCTGATGGCATTTTTGAGCGTTGCGGTTAACGCAGACTGACCCACTACCGACATAAAAGTGGCAGGACGATATTTTCTGGCCGAAACGATAAAATTCTCCATTTGTACAACGAATTAAAACCATCTTCAGTATTTATCATGCTGTGTATTTGCAGCATGGATAATGCCTGAAGACGGAGGCAAATATAGACCAAAAAATTGGAACAACAAAGCGTGTTTGGAAAGTAAAAGTAAGCTTATTTTATTGAGGTCATTTAAAAATGTACTATCTTTACAGCCGAATTCAAACCTAGTATTTATGCTCTACAAATTCCTTATTCTATCGGACGAAGTTGATGATTTTATGCGTGAAATTACCATTGATGCAAGTGCTACATTTTTTGACCTTCACAATGCAATTTTAGACTCCGTCAACTATGAAAAAGATCAGATCACCTCGTTTTTCCTTTGTGATGATGAATGGGAAAAACAACAGGAGATTACCCTGATTGAAATGGAAACCAGCTCCGAATATGATAATTTGGTAATGGATACAACTGCTCTTGAGGATTATGTTACCGATGAGAAGCAAAAACTCTTGTACTATTTCGATTTGATGGGCGATCGTGCCTTTTTTATCACCATGCAGGAGTTGATCCCTCGCCAAAACAGTGATAAAGCCGTGTGTACCCGCTCTGAAGGAACACCACCCAAACAGTTTGTCGATTTCAATGAGATGGCTGTTGTGCAGGGAACCGGAGATATTGACGAACAATTCTACGGCGATCAGGAATTTAATGCCGATGAGCTTGATAGCGAAGGTTTTGGAGATGTAAACTTTGAGGAAGAATCGCAGCATTGAGAATAATCATCTCTTTTTGAGTAAAAAATAAGGCAAGAGCAAAACTGAAAATAATTCGGTTTTGCTCTTTTTTATTTTTCGGAATAAGATATTCCATGCATATAATTTCATAAAAAAGTTTGCCTTTCTGTTTTTTCATTTAACTTTGCACATTAAACCTTAAAATGCTGTTATCCCAAGTGATTTGTGCCGGATAATGGCATTTCTTGTAGAATATTTATTTACATTTAATTTTTCGCGAATGAAAAAATTTGTGATTCTGGCAGGATGTGCCCTCGCACTTTTTACAGCCTCAAAGCCAGTCCCGGCTCCGAATCAGACTTCGGGAATTGATCGTGCCAATATGGACACGACGGCCAATCCGGCTGACGATTTCTATCAGTATGCCTGTGGTGGTTGGATGAAAAACCACCCATTGACAGCTGAATATGCCCGTTACGGCAGTTTCGACAAACTGGCTGAAGAGAATCAGTCGAGATTGAAAGAACTCATTACCACTCTGGCAGCTCAGCAACATGCTGCGGGTTCTATTCCCGACAAAATTGCCACTCTCTATAACATGGGAATGGACAGCGTGAAACTGCAACAGCAGGGAGCTGCACCTATCAAGCCGTTGCTCGATGTTATATCGAAGCTTGCAACCAAAAAACAGATTCAGGGTGAGTTGATTACTCTTCATAAGAATGGTATTTTTCCATTCTTCGAATTGACTACCGAAGCCGATTATACCAATAGCAAAATGACGATTGCCTGGTTGTATCAGGGAGGAATCGGTATGGGACAACGTGACTATTACCTCGAAAACGATGACCATACCAAAGAAATTCGTGCTAAATATCAGGAGATGATGACCAAGATGTTTGATCTTTCGGGCTACGCTAAACTGACCAAAACTCCGGCAACTAAACTGACCGAAGAGGTGATGGCGCTCGAAACCGAACTGGCAAAAGCATCGTTCGACCGTGTGACTCTGCGCGATCCGCACAAAAACTTCAATAAAATGGAGTTGGCCAAGCTGGTCACAATGACTCCTGATGTCGATTTCAATACTTATTTCAAAAGTATCGGTTTGCCGAACTTGCAAAGCCTGAACGTGGCTCAGCCCGAATTTATCAAGGCTGTTCAAAATGTTCTGAAAACTGGGAAAACCAATGCTATTAAGGCTTATTTTGCATGGAACGTTATCAGCACAGCCGCTCCTTATTTGAGTGAAGATTTCGTGAAAACCAACTTTGCTTTCTTCGGAAAGGCGATGTCGGGTCGTGAAGTGATGCGTCCTCGCTGGAAACGAGTGGTGACTACCATCAACGGTTCACTGGGCGAAGCTGTCGGTCAGATGTACGTGGAAAAATATTTTCCGCCCGCAGCTAAAAAACGTATGGTGGAACTGGTACACAACCTGCAGGATGCCTTTGCTCAACGCATTCAGGCTTCAGAATGGATGGATCAGCAGACCAAAAATACGGCTGTCGAAAAGCTGAAAGCAATTCACGTGAAGATCGGTTATCCTGATAAATGGCGTGATTATAGCAATCTGAAGGTGTCTACCGATAGCTATTTTGCTAATATCCTTCGTTCCAACCAGTTCGATTTGGCTTACATGCTCAATAAAGTTGACAAACCTACCGACGTAAACGAATGGTTGATGACTCCGCAAACTGTGAATGCTTACTACCAACCGACGACCAATGAAATTTGTTTCCCGGCTGCTATTCTGCAACCTCCTTTCTTCAACCAACAGGCTGACGATGCTACCAACTATGGTGCTATCGGCGTGGTAATCGGTCACGAAATGACACACGGTTTTGACGACGAAGGTCGCCAGTATGACCTGACAGGTAACCTGAAAGACTGGTGGCAGCCTGAAGATTCGAAGAAATTCGATGCCCGTGCCGGCGTGTTGGCCGACTATTTCAGTAATATCGAAGTGGTTCCCGGTACCAAAGCTAACGGTAAACTGACACTTGGAGAAAACCTTGCGGATAACGGTGGTCTCCATATTTCATACGTTGCTATGCAGAATGCGATGAAAAAAGGCGACATCAATGCAGATAAAATGGACGGCTTTACACCCGCTCAACGTTTCTTCCTCGGTTATGCTACCGTTTGGGCAAGCAATATCCGTGATCAGGAAAAACTGCGTCTCACCAAGCTCGATCCTCACTCGTTGGCTAAATGGCGTGTTGACGGTACATTGCCGCATATCGATATGTTCCTCGAAGCTTTCGGTGTGAAACCAGGCGACAAGATGTATTTGCCTAAAGAAAAACAGGCCTTGATCTGGTAAGTTTAGAGCAAAGAACAAAGAATAAAGAGCAAAGAAAGCCCCGTCGGATGTATTCCGGCGGGGCTTTCTTAGTGATGAAAGAGGAATTCTTCTTTATTCAAAAACCTTTGTATTTCTCCTTGGTAAAGTCAGTAGAAGCGCATTGCGTTACTTCTCTATTGGGGTCGAAAAAGAAGAGGACTCCCGCATTTTTCTCTCGCTCGACGATAATCTTTTTGCCGTTGGCGAATGAAAACCGGATATATTTTTTTATTCGTGCCATTTTGGTGAAGGCTTTTTCTGTGAGAAATTGTGAAGCTTCGTTGGCGTAGAAAGAGTAATCGTCGTAAAATGAATTCCAGTTATCTTCGTTGTCGCTCTCTTTCTCCATCTTATCTAATTCCTTGTCGGAATATAGCGCAAAAACCACACATTTCGTACTAAAATCGGCTACATCAGAATCGTTTACAGCGGCTTTTACGTACCAATCCTTTGGAACGAGTTGAAGCATGGGAAGCGTATCGCGAGTTACAACAACTTTTTTGATCGAATCATTGGCGGATGGGCGTTGTTCTTGTTGGGTAGATTGCGACTTTACACAAGCAGCAGCCACAAGTAAAAGCAGGAGTGTTGAAAATGTTTTCATGATGATAGTTTTAGGGTAAAACGAGCTATTTTATCTCCACCTGCCGTAGGGTTGTTATGCCGAATTTTACAGGGAAATACATCAGCTCGGCCCGAGCCGGGTTGAGCGTATATCTGCCGGTGTAGCGCGGCATCAACCGGATTGGGAAACGGTAGATTCCGTTGTTGAGATGACTACAGAAAATAACGCATTTCTCTTTGAAATACTCGCGATGAACTTCGTTGAGCAGGTAATTCGGTTTTTCTTCGTAACTGCATCCTGCCGGAATAGGGATCTCTATCATGACATACTCTGACGATCCTTTCACTTTGACTTCGGCTGTTAGCGTGATGGCTTTCCCTGCTTTGAGAATGGTATCTCCTTTGTCGAAAAAGGTGTTGACCGTGAACTCTTTCTCTACTTTCGCGGGAGCGCTGTTCCATTTGTCCTGCCAAACGGAAAGATAGACGGGAGCTTTTCCTTCTTTTGTAATTTTCAACGGAGAGGTCGGTACGAATGTCTTTCGAATGGGGTAGGCTGTCGAATCGAGTTGTATGGCTCCCTCCAACCGGACATGCGGAGCCTTCAGCGCATCGGGCGTTGTCACCATATCGGGAAGAATAGTTTCCAACACCTGCATCGATTCGTAGGTGTTTTGCCAATGGAGCGAGTTGCCGCGGCGTTCGAGGAAATAGTTGCGCATGGAGGGAAGCAAAGCGGTTTGCATACTGGCTTTCTGGAAAATTTTATATACCAGCAGGGTCGACGGAATGGCATCGTCGAACAACGATACAGACGGAGCCCCCCAGTAGGTATTGCCCAGAGCGCTTTCTTTTTTTAACGGCATCAAGGTATCGGGACGAATGGCTAATCCGCATTGCTGGCGCAGCTCCATCAGTTCAAGATTCTCGGTAAAGCCGAACTTCCGGTTGTCGATTTTCTCCACCAATGCCGTATAACTGGCCGTTGAATCGAGTTGCATCAAAGTGCATATCGCACGGATTCGGTCGCGGGGATCTTTCTCTTCCAGATGTTCATTGAGATCTGCGACGAGACTCTTGGGTGAGATGCCCGTTTTGTAACCTGCCTTTTGTGCCATTATCAGGGCTTCGATCACCTGCCTCGAAATCCATGAACTGTAGGGCATATCGGGCCACCAACCCCAGAGCCGGTTGTTGGTTCTGGAGGTTTTCAGTTTAGCAATGATTTTCGGAATATCTTTGCCATAGGGGAAGAGTTTGTGGAGAATGCGGCAGATTTTTTCTTCCAGTAACAATCCTTTGAGTTTGGATGCCAGTTGCTCATTGCAATAGTAATCGTAGTTGCGGATGTGGTTCAGTTCATCCATAACGAATGAAAACGGATCGGCATCGATGGTGAGGTGCGCCGTTCCCATATCGTTGCTTGGCTCTACGTTCAACGTTGTGTCGTTGTTTAGCACCCAAAAACGGCCAATGCTCTCTTTTGTGCCGATGGGTAAAACCGGAATTTTACGTTTTTCACCGTCGTTGTAGCTATCGGCTTTGTTCACCATGTAGGTAATTCGGAGTGTGTCCTGTGCCGAAGCCTTCACGGTGAGGGTATCTATTGCGGAGTTGCCGATCCGGTGATGAGCGGTGCGGTCTGTCATTCCGTCCATTTTGAAAACGGTAGTGACCGAAGCGGTGTCGGAGCCATAATTGATAGTTTTTCCGATTACATTGGTTCTGTCGCCGTGAACCAGGAATCGGGGCACAGAAAGCGATCCTACCAAAGGTTTGAAGGCTTTGATCTGCCCCGAGGTTTGTCCGGTGGCTCCCGCTCCGTATGAATAATAGTAGGTGTTCCATGCGGTTAAATCATCAGGGAAAGTAACCTCGAAACGGGCAACGCCATTGGTATCACTCTTCAATCCCGGCTTCCAGAACGCCATATCGGAGAAGTGGTTGCGAAGAGCACTTTCCTGCGCGAATGCTTCGGTCGGTGTTGCATGGTCGGCCTTCTGTTTGCTGCCAGCTTTACGGGTAATGATGACAACTCCATTGGCAGCCCGACTGCCATATAAAGCAGTAGCGGTGGCATCTTTCAAGAGAGTGATTTCTCCTATTTCATCCTGACTCAGGTTCAAATCGCTACCTTCGTAAGGCACTCCGTCAATGACATAAAGCGGAGTGTTTCCTTGAGCGGAATTGACGCCACGGATGGAAATGCCCGATACGACTCCGGCCATTCTTCCGGATAGAGAAGCGTCGACGCCATAAGCTTGTACGCTGGCGACACTTCCCGATAAATTCTCCTTTTTCACGACTCCATAACCGACAACCACCACCTCATCCAGCCTTTTCATATCTTCTTCCAACTTCACCCGCATATTGTCGGAACAACCGATATTGACCGATTTGTAACCGATGAAGTTGATGGTGAGCATTCTGTTTTTGTCGGGTACGCAAATACAAAAATCACCGTCCATATTGCTGATAGTGCCGATGGATGTTCCTTTTATCGTAATGGATGCGCCGGGAATGGCTTCTCCTTGCGCATCGAGAACTTTACCGCATATTTTAATGCCGGTCTTGCATTCCGCTTCGGTAGGTTGATGTAAGATGCTGGCAATTTGTCGTTGTTCCTGATCCAGTTTTTGGGGAACAAAGTTGCTGGATTGATTGGTCAGTTTTATCCTTTTGCTGATAATTGCATTGATGATAGCTATTTTGGCGTCGGGAGGTAACAATTGTTTGTCGTGCATCCGCACAAAATTGGTGCCGTTGGGGCGGATTGTGATCGAATCCTCCCTGAAATAGCGATTGTCCTGCAGAATGGCAATCAGGCTATAGCGGCCTGGTTCCAGATTATGGATGATGCGTGTATTGCCATTGTAAATTCGTGTAAAGAGCGTATCGGAGCATCCCAATACAATCAAATTCTTTATTTCTTTCTCGTTGATCTTGTTACTGGCTGGCAGATATTCAAGCCGTAGCAATCCATAACCTGGCGAAGTGACGACCGGATTTTGGTAGTAATTGACGTTGTTTTGCATAAACAGCTCCGTCTTTTTCCAGTTAGCTTCGATGCTGTCGGATGTGTAGGCAAGTTCAGCGAAATTTTTTTCCGGCTTGGAATAGGCGATTTTTTGTTTTTTGTGTAGCACAGGGAAGTTACTGTTAACCTTCTGTACGTTGGGAAAAAATGCGTTAATTCCTTCGGAAGAGACCAGAAAGGTATGTTCAAACCCTTGTTGCGATTTGATGGTAGCTGCACCGGCACGTAATGGTCCGGCAATGATTACCGGATGGAAATAATTAGTCCCTTTTCCCTGAATCATTTCGATATGATTATCCTGTTTGAGGTAAAAATTGTATCCTGTATCTTCAATCTTTATCAGCGAACTGTTGAGTTTCGATTGTTCTGTTGGAAGATAATAGGCCGGCTGCTTTGTTTGTCGCAGGTTGCTGATTTTTGCATCGGCATCAAGACTAAAAATGGTTTTGAATCCCTTGACCAGATAAAGACTGTCGTAATAGACACTTTGCCGGTTAGTTCTGAACTCCAGGTTGTGCCAACCGGGAGTGGTTATAAACGAGTAGGGTTGTTTGGTAGTCGTAAGATTGCTGTAGACAAGTTTTCCGTCGAGACAGAGATAGCTTAAGGGAGTCAATCCGCCCTCTTTTAGTAGAAAAGGAGCTACTTGTGTGCTTGTGTCTGGCGTTGCAACCTGTATGTGATAAATGCCGGTTTTGGGATATAGGAAGCGGTACAATTCAATAGAATCGAGACGCATGCGTGCACTCCATTTTTTGCGATCCAATCGGATTGCTCCATTCAGATTATCCTCCAGATCGTTATCGTCCTCTTCGTCTTTTGCTTTGAAGCTGTTATTGAAGGTACGGTTGGGATAGGTTCTGCCCAGATATGGCATTTGTTGAAATGGCGTTTGATTGAATTTTTGGGTATAGCCATAGGCCAGAACCGATGCGTTGGCCACCGGTTGGTCGTTACGGTCGGTTATCACCATCGAAATGGTCTTTGTCTGACCGGGATAAATTACTGCCGGTTCGATGGTTTTGACTTTTAATTCCTTGTCGCGATAGGGCAGACGGTATTCATTCGATTTTATCTGTCCGGCCCATAGGGTATGCAACGAGATGAAATAGTTGCACTTGCCCTCGGCCTTACACGAGAATGAGGAATGTTCGTTTGTACTTCTGTAGATACACCTGTTTTTGCGATAAACGTAGTACACGAAGGGTAACTTTCGCGGATTCTGTATTTGAACGAAAATAGAATCCTTCGTTCGATTCGACAGACAATTCACCATCGCCTGCTCGTCTTTCAGATCGATTCCTTCGCATAATTTATCCTTGAAAACATAATACTCTTTCCATGTTGGATTGATCTTTTCTTTGAACGGAAGCATCACCTCTTTCTCTACGTCATCGATATCAATAGTAGCTTTGCCTTTTTGAATAATGCCGTTCTCCAGGTACTTCACCACAATAGAATCTTTTACCAGCTCAACGGTTAATGTTTTGGGATTGTACGTTCGGGAGAATGTTACCTGTTTTTGCTGCCATTCATTGTTCGAAGTGCGAAATTGAGCCACGGCTTTTACTTTCAAATCAACTTGTGGAAATACCGAGTCCGGAACCACGATGCAGGTCTCTTTTGTAGGATCGAGGGTTTGCTCGTGTTTCCATAAAGTATCCGGCACAAAATCCCTCTCTTTTTCAAACTTATCAACAGATTGGAATCGCAGCAATAGTTGTACACGGCCATCCGTAACCATCAGATCGTTTTCGTCGGTTCCTTTGCAGAATAGTGTTACTTTTTGCGATGGATTGTATTCGCTCCGATCGCTTCGCAATTCAAATTTAGTGCTTTTTAACTCGTAATCTTCGTAGTAAAAATTGTTGTTGGATACCGGTTTGTTGTGTTTGTTACGAAGAATAATGGAATAACTACGATCCAATTGCAACCCATATTCGGGCTTAGGTACAAAAGAAAAGACATAAATGCCGGGTTCGATTGGGCGGCAGGTGCCGATTTTTTTATAATTATTCGTGTAAATTTCTACCGAAAGAGAATCATTTACCGGCCTGTTCTTTTTATCGAAGACGAACGCCTGAAAGCGAATGGTGTCGTTGGCTCTGTATTTGGGTTGACTGAAGAAAAACGCACTTTTGTAATAGCTGCAATAAGAATGATCGAAGTGATAATACAGATTTTCCACCCAACCTTCCGGTTTGTTGTTTTTTATTGAATTATAAGCAGAAATAAAGGGTTGGGTAAGCATATGGATCGTCCGGTAACGATAGTGATTTTGGATCGATCGGAAAAGATCGAAGGGGAGACTGACAACAAAATTGACCGGTACCGCCACATATTTTACCGGAGTCCGATAAAGCACCTTGTTGAGTTTTCGCAATGTAACTGATTTGGTGTTGGTAGCAACAATTTTGAAAAACGAAGAGTGGCCGTCTATCTCTACCTCCAGAATTCCCTGACGATTACTTCCGCGCAGACAGTAGGAGGCTGTCTTCGGATCATAAAGAACGGTTTTGTCGCTGAGTTTTACTTTGGCATCCGAGATGGAAATTCCTGCTGTATTATAAACAAGTACGCTGAAGTCTGTATTGTTGTTGGCGAGATATATGGAGCAGTTGTTGCTGCTTTTGAACTCCATATCCAGTCTGTTTTCACAACTGTTTGCATACAGATAATGCCCGACAGGAAGTTTCTTGTGATAAATGGAATCTGTTGGGAATGAATCGCATAAATTAACAAAAAGTGATTCGTCGGTTCCAGAGATTCCCTTTTTATAGATTTTACGGGCTTGCAGATTATCTATTTTGAAAATGTAGGTGTAATAACTGGTTCTGCGGCTTGTTAGTAAGGAAGTTTGTTGTGTTCCCCCCAAAATGAAATCGGAAAAAACAAAGAGTAGACTAAACAAGATAGCAGTTTTTGTCATGGTATACAAAATAAGGAGTTGTAAAGACAAATATATGCTTTAAAATGTAAATGAGGAAATTCTTGTCTAAAAATGAACCTTTTAGCGG
This sequence comes from Bacteroidota bacterium, assembly GCA_030706455.1. Classification (GTDB taxonomy): domain Bacteria; phylum Bacteroidota; class Bacteroidia; order Bacteroidales; family Paludibacteraceae; genus Microbacter. The sequence goes on along the minus strand of JAUZOL010000100.1, from coordinate 698 downwards.
ACGTTTTAAAATGAAATACCCCGCTCTCGTTGCCGAAAGCGGGGAGTTTTGGGTGGCGCGATTTTTAATCGCGCAATTAGGTCAATTTATTACCGGATATTTGCAATACTGATGATGTCGGCAAAGACACCGGCAGCTGTTACGCTGGCACCGGCGCCGTATCCTTTGATTATCATCGGGTAGTCGTTGTAGCGTTCGGTGGTAATCATCAGGATGTTGTTGCTGCCTTCCAGGTCGTAAAGCGGATGACGTTGATCAACTTCCTGCAGGCCTACGCTGCATTTTCCCTCTTCCATGGTAGCCACAAAACGGAGACGCTTGTGCTCGGTTTCGAGGCGTTGACGGTGTTGCTCAAACTGCGCATCCATTTCGCCGATGGTGTTCCAGAAATCTTCCAGCGAACCTTTGAAATACTTTTCGGGGATAAACAGGTTACACTCCACATCCGATTGTTCCACGCGGTAACCGGCTTCGCGCGACAGGATAATCAGCTTGCGAATCACGTCTTTTCCGCTCAGGTCGATGCGGGGATCAGGTTCGGAGTAACCGGCCTCTTTCGCCATGCGGATGGTCTTGCTCAATGTGTTTTCGGCACTCAGCGTGTTGAAAATATAGTTGAGCGTCCCCGAAAGCACGGCCTCCATTTTCAGAATCCGGTCGCCCGAGTTAATCAGGTTGTTGATGGTATTCATAATTGG